>JARDZI010000015.1 GCA_029240935.1 Clostridiales bacterium | reverse complement strand
CAGACACAGAGTTTGAAGCTTTTATGCTGGAATGTAGGCTGATAAAGAATTTAAAGCCCAGATATAACAGGCTCATGAAAAATCCACTGTCTTATAATTATATAAAAGTAGCCCTGGCGGAAAAGAATCCCAGTATAGAAGCAGTTTCTACTGAAGATAACGTTGAAGGTGCTCTTTATTTTGGCCCTTACACAAGCAAGAATACTGCTATAAAAGCTGTGGAAGCTATAAAGGGTTTTTATAAAATAAACTGCACTAATCATTATAAAAATAATAACCCATGCCTAAACTACTCTTTAGGGTTGTGTATTGGCCTATGTCTTGGAGATTCAGCTGTAACAGCTCAGTATGAAGCTATAATAAAGAAAGTAATTAACCTGCTTAATGGTACTGATAATACTCTGCTGAAGGAAATTGAAGAGAAAATGCTGTCTGCCTCTGCGAATTTTGACTTCGAAGCTGCTGCAAGGTACAGGGACTATATAGGATCTATTAGCTACCTTATAAGCAATGCAAAAACCTTGGAATTTACAGCAGAAAATAGAAATATAGTTATGCTTGAAGCATTGGGCGAAGCTAGCGTAAAACTCTTTCTTATTAGAAAAAACAATGTTCTTTTTTCTAAGGTCTTTAGCCTAAGTACAATAACTACAGAACAATTTTCAGAAGCTGTCCAAACAAAAATTATGGAATACTTTAACGGTGATACTTTTACAGCTTCTGATGAAGTAGCCATAAATGAAATAGACGAGGCTCAAATAATATACAGCTATCTAAAAAACAGCAGCTGCTGTTACACTGTAATCCCTGAAAATCTATTGTTCCCTGAGAGTAACCTTCAGCTACAGGAAATCATAATCAAATGGTTGGCAGAAGTAGCTGCTGCTACGGATGTCTTGATTAAAAAAACAAATTCCAGTCCACTGATGGAGACTTAGAGGTGAAGCATTCTGCTCAGATTACTGAAAGAAATGTTTCTGAGATAAAAGTAAGATAGTTTAATAAAAAAGTCCTCTGTGATAAGTTCGAAATACTTACCACAGAGGGCTTTTATTATCATAGTATATAGCTAGTAGGCCTTGGAGCGTCTTCTTAATTTAATTACTTCTTTAACATTTTATCTCTTGAGCCATTTGTCCTTATTTTCTTCATATATGGCTGGTAAAATTACTGCAAGATTGCTATATTCCTCCACACAATGGTAAAATTGTTGACTTATGTATTTGCTGCTACTGTTGGACTTTGTACTCCCTTTTTAGATACAGCTACCAGAATACCAAGTAGTATCGATAAAAAAGCTGAAGTCAAAACTCTATATTGTGCTGGTAACAGAAACACTATAGTGTGCCCTGGTATCCATATATACAGGCAGGTTTTCAACCAAGAAAAGCTTACCATAGTATACCAATCTATTTTATCTACCAGCTCTTTTACCGTTACCTTACCAAACTTCTTTTCAATTTTTGCATCAATATATAAATCTCCAAACTTATGGTATATGTATAACATTGGACCAAAGGTTAGATTCATAATTGTACTTCCAAAGAAAGCCTGAGCAAGCTTTGAACCTGCAAATGGAAGCTTTCCTGAGGCTTGAGCTACTGCTGCTCCCCCTGTAAATACAGTGAACACTAGAGTAATTGCCATACCTAATAGTCCCCATACTACTGCCTTTGCAACTAATCCCTGAGGCTTATTCCATTCCCCTATCAGAATTCTTACACCAAGCAAGTCACCCATTGTAGCTAGAATGAAGAACTTAATAAATCCTCCTATATATGGGTGAGCATCCGTTGATGCTATAAAAACTGTACGTGAGGCTGGAACTACTAAAATTATTATCCAGACAAGCAGAGCAGCCCCCCATAGAAAATCACCTTTTTTGTTTTTCATTAGATACACTCCTTTTCAAATCCATTCCAGACTGGCTTGCCAGTGTAGACCTTAACCTCTTCAGTCCCCTTCATAGCACGTTCTGCACCCGCAGCCATAGCTTCCATTTCAAACTCACCTGGGTATGCAGTAACTGGAGCAATAAAGGAACACGCCTCTGTAATTGTTTGAACCAAACCTCTATTATGAGCCATCCCGCCTCCTAATAAGATGCCGTCCACCTTTCCCTGAAGCGCCGCTGCCATAGAGCCGATTTGTTTAATAATCTGATATACCATGGCATCCCAAATAAGCTTAGCATAGGTGTTGCCCTTTTCCGCCATATCAAGTACCTCAATTGCATCTGAGGTACCTAGATGATCCACAAAACCACCTGATTTAGTGCATTTATCAAGCATATCCTTTTGGCTGTACTTGCCGCTGAAGCATAATCTAATCAGTTGGTCAGCAGGCACTGCACCAGCTCTGGTAGGAGCCATTGGACCTTCACCGCCTACAATGTCGTTGCCGTCAATCATTCTTCCCAAGCGGTGAGCAGCCACTGAAACACCGCCACCAATATGGCACACTACAAAGTTACAGTCGCTATATTTTTTGCCTAATAACTGTGCATGTCGTTCTGCTGTTTCTTTCTGATTCAGCGCGTGAATATGGCTAGTACGTTTAATTTCTTTAATACCTGTTACTCTTGCAATATCCTCAAATTCATCCACATCCGGCGGGTTCACAACAAAAGCTAGTCCCCCATATTGTTCACAAAACTCATTGGCCAAAAGGCTTCCAAGATTTGCAGGGTGCATTACACCATTAGCGCATTTTGCTGCGTGCTCCAGCATAGTATCATTAACAGTATAAACACCACCCTCCATGGCGAGCAGACCACCGCCGCGACCTACAAAAGCATCACAACCCTCCAGCTTTATATTCTCATCCTCCAGAATATTTAAGATAGTCTCTTTTCTGTAAGGTAATTGCTCGGATAAAGTCTTATAGTTCGCCAGCTCTGCTGCATCGTGCTTCACATTCTTGATAAATATACATCTATCATCTTTAAAAAGTGCAATTTTAGTAGATGTGGACCCTGGATTAATTGTAAAAATCTTCATTGGTGAGCTCCTTTCTATTTCTTTTCTGCTGCTGCTCGGATTATAAGCATAGCTACATTGCCAAGCATTTCTTCTACCGGTGCACTTCGTGAAAAATCACATACAGGCTGCTTAAAACCCTGTAAAATAGGCCCATAAGCATTGGCATGACCAAATATTTGAATAAGCTTAACCCCAATATTACCTGCATGTAGATTAGGGAATATAAGCACATTAGCTTTACCAGCTACATCACTTTCCCTTGGTACTTTCTTGGCAGCCACTTTAGGAAGTAGTGCTGAATCCAACTGGAATTCGCCATCGCATTTTATATCAGGACGTTTTTCATGTACTAATTTTACAGCCTCTCTAATTACATCAATGCTCTCATGCTCTGCACTGCCGCAGGTTGAAAAAGCTAGCATGGCAACGCGAGGCTCCCATCCAAGTAAGGTACTTACCGTATTTGCAGAAGCAATTGCGATACCTGCCAAATCCTTTGCATCGGGCTGTGCAGTAATTGCGCAATCAGCAATACCAAACATCTGCCCCTTTGGGCCTAGAAAACCTGGCACATCTGCAATACCCAAGCTTGATGGGCTTTCTACTCCCTCTTGAAGTCCAACGATGCTCATAGCCTCGAATACTACATCACCGGTGGAGTACTCTTTACCAGCTGCTACGCAGTCAACCTTATTCAGCTTCAATAAAAACATGGCGCAGCGCACTGCATCCTTAGTCTTACGTACTACTGCCTTTTCGCTAAAATCCTGAAACCTTATGCAGTACTCCTGAGCCAAAGAGGCTTTCATTTCTTCGCTAGTATTATCAAAGTAAGTAAATCCTTCAGTAGATACATTATTTTGCGCAGCAACAGCTTCAATCTCCGACTGATTTCCTACTAATAAAGGATAACCGATTCCTGTAAGCACCACTTGTTCTGCTGTGCGTAATATATCTATATTTGATGCTTCCGGGAAAGCCACTCTCTGAGGAGACAGCTTTGCCATGTTGGTCATCTGTTGAATAAATTCGTTCATAATTTTTCCCATCTCCATTTCGTTTAATTTAAGTACTCATCACACAAAATGCTAAAACATAATCTTTATCATAAGAAAGGCTTAACATGATTTGCTGGATTCCCTTCTCTTCTGCCACCTTTTTCATATTGCCGTGAAGTCTCACATAAGGTGCCCCGTTATCGCTGCTTAAAACTTCAATTTCGTTCCACTGCTTCAGCATATCAGGATAAGTATTCAGCGCCTTAAACACAGCCTCTTTTCCTGCAAACCTCATACAAAAATAAATATGAGGAACCTCATGCTGAACTCCTGCTTTCTGTTCTTCCTCGGTATAGGTCTTACGAAAAAACGGATCACTGGGCTTTAAGAATTGTTCGTTCAGCGTACTCATATGCAAAATGTCAGTTCCGATACCAACCACCATAGTTATCACCTTCCTTCTATAAAATAACGGGAACCTTTTAAGCGACCATGATGTATAGGTGCTTCAAGGTTCCCGCCGTTAGCATAAGCTTATATTATTCTTCCATTAACTCTACTACATAATCAGCTGCTTCGCCTAAAGTCTTACATTTCTTAAAGCCCATATATGGTACTTCCATATCAAATTCATCCTCTAAAGCAGTTGTAATTTGGGATATATGTCCTGACTTGGCTTTCACTTCTGCAAAAGTAGTGTCTGCATTTAATTCACTGACATCCCTTCCCCATAAGTAAGCTCCGCGCTCAATTATTTTTACTAAAACTTGTTCTTTCATTTCCTAAACCCTCCTATTTTTCTCCTACGCTCCTAACAATTATTAATTGTTAGGCTACATATATATAATATTAGCGATAAATATAATCTCCATCTTGATAACGTGGAGGTATAACAGGTATTTGCAAGTAAGAATCGTATTGTCCACCAGTATAAACAAGATGACGTCCCTTATTGTCTGTATCCCAAACTAATGGTTCAAACCAGTTTTCACGGATATATCTGCCTGCAATTTGTACACGGATCTTCTGGCCTTTATGCCAAATCCAGCTTGTTGGATTAATTTCAATATCAACAGGTACTATTTGACCTGGCTCTAGTTTTTCTTCAACTGTATGTGCTTGTACAGGATTAAAATGAGTGCTAAGCTTTTCATCAAGCTTTCTCCTTGAAACACGCATCTTACCCCAAACGCCAGGATGAGGCTCTCCAAATATGGTAATTGGTAACCATTCGCCCTCTGTGCTTAGCTTCTGCACATTTATAAACATGTCCATATCATTATAACTTTCAGCAGCTACCCAAAGACGAAGCTTCATGTATCCGGTTAACTCAGTATCTTCCTCAAAGGTATAATCGAATGTAATCTCTCTATCAGCACTTTCATAGGCAGCCATAGCTTCCTGACCAACTGGTTGTGCTTTCATTGACATATCAGAAGCATCTAAATATAACTTCTCATACTTTGTACGTTTTAGAGGGAAGTTCTCTTCCGGTCTGTTAATCTGATAATCATAATTATACGCATCCTGAACTTCTATACGTACTCTAGGAGTCAATTCCCAACCGTTTCTTTCTAATTTAAGATAACGGCCAAAGAATCTTTCAAGTTCCTCTAAATTCTTATTGTTATATGCATCTGGCCACTCAAAATCACGATGCGCACGCAGCCACTTCTTGCTGGACTTTATCTTACGGAAGCCATTTATGGATCCTCTCAAATGGAAATGGTTCCAGCAGGCAGTTATATATACAGGGATTTTAATATTTTCCCATATTGGATCCTTATCCTTCCAATATGTACAATTAATAAAGGGGTATTTCGCTGCATTTAATGCCATATTGTCAATGTAGTTAGGTCCCACTGCGTCGCCAAGTACCAAGCCTACAAAGGTTGTTGCAGGAATTCCACCCTCATATAAGGACTCACGGTACATGTCACTTGTACCTTCCCAGGGAGCAAAACAAGCCAAATGAGGTGGACACTGTGATGCGATACGCCATTGTGTCATAGCCACTGCACTGTTACCGGATAGAGCACATCTTCCGTTACACCAATGCTGCTGAGCTGCCCATTCTATGAAATCATATCCATCTTGTCCATCTTGAGTACCAAACATAACGAAGTCACCTTCAGAATGACCAATTCCCCGTGGATCTATATTTGCAACTGCATATCCTTTACGGCACCAATATCCAGGGTCAGGACTTTCAAACTTGGACATATCGGAGATAGTGTGAGGTGGGACTCCCATAACTTGCCATTCACTTTGACCTTCGAAGGGACGCTTTCCATAAAAACTCCAGCTGATTATCAGAGGAACCTTAACATCACCTACCGGCTTATATATATCAACATAAATGGTTACTCCATCCCTCATTTTCACCGGCACGTCCTGCATGCATTCAATGCCCTCTTCAGCAATATAGGTGCGTGGGTTCAGTGGAGGAAGGTATTTGTAATGTGCACGGTTTTCTGGATCCATAGCGTCCAGTTGCTCACGGGAAGCAGGACGAACCATTTCAGTCATTATAATATCAACCTGCTCGCCGCACATCTCAACGGGTTTAATGATTTTTTTTACTTCAGCCATATGTTACACTCCTTTAGTAAGTTAATTTCAACTTCACAGCCAAACTTGAAACCTTAAAGAAAATAAGCTATAATAAATCAATAATTATTACTTTTCTTTATAATTAGTTTAAAATAAAATGGTTTACATATATAGAACACTCACAGCCTAAAGTGTTCATTTTAGACACAAATCACAAAAGTGTTCAGTTTTAAAATTCGGTATATATTGTGAGGAAGGAGCTTTTCGATATGGGGGAGTTACGGAGTGATGCCGGCAAAACAAAGAAAAGTGCTCAGACGCAAGGGCGTATCATTACAGCATATCTTTCATTAATGCAGGAAAAGCATTTTGAAAAAATTACTGTTAGGGAGCTGGTTGCAAAAGCCAGCATTACCCGCGGAACGTTCTATCTTTACTTCAATGATATTTACGAGATGCAGCAATATATTGAGGATGAACTGCTGGCACATTTCAACAGTTACTGTTTGGACGTACAGGAACCTTCTTCCACCTCACAAGGCAGCTTCACAGACTGGGGGTTTTCTCTTACTCCACCTGCAGCACTTATGCGCTGGTTCCAGTACTGCGAAAAGCATGGAGAAGCAATTAAGGCTCTACTGGGACCTTACGGTGACCCTTATTTTGTAATCAAACTGCGAAATCAGATGCGGATTTTTGTGAATCAGCTAATGGATAAGGATCAAATGCCTAATGATCAGCTCAGAGAATATTATCTAGAAACTTTTGTAGAACTGAATCTTATGCTGGCAAAGCAATGGCTCAATGAGAATTCAAGCTTATCCCTTTCCATCGAAAGGATGACAACTATTTTGAATACAATTAGGGTTGGTGCTCAAACTATGATTCATTTTGAAAGTAAGGAAAATTAACACCAATCTAATTACAATAACTATACTGAATACCGCTATATAAATAAAACTTCGGGTGAAGAGCATAACATTCACCCGAAGTTTTTATTTTTGTTTAATAACCTAATATTTTTTTATTTAAAGCCACATATCTCTGCAGCTGTACAGCAGAATCTATAGTTTCATCAAAGTGGTGTCCTTCGTATTCACTGGCAATATAACCATTATAACCAAGGTCTTTAATTGTTGTAAGAAGCTCTTCGTATGGAATACATGGATCATGCTCCCCATCTGCCAGGTAGTAGAACTTTCCGTGTATATAGAAAACACAATCTATAATATCCTTCCACTGCTCCATCTTTGCAGGTGCGCTGAATTTATGGTAAATTTCTTCCGCAACATGTTTTTCTATTTCTAAAAGCTCATCTTTAAGTACTTCCTCAAGAGGTACCTTTTGATCATGTTTCTCTATTATCTCATTTAACTTGTCTACTCTACATCCATAGGAGATAGATTGGTCAATATATAACTGATGTGGTCTTGTCTGGAATATGCTGAAGTCAGGAACAAAACCTAAAACTCCCTTGCCTTCCCCCTTCATAATTTCAAAAAATTCCTTCCAAACTGGTACATCAGGGTGGTGTGGGTGATGCATCTCAATTGTAAGCTTCACCCCAAGCTGCTTACAATATGGTATCATTGCCCTGAAAATTTTTGGGGAAATAGCATGCTGGGTTCTAACCATTGGAAAACCAGCCTTTTTAGCGTATATAAGATCATTTAGTGTGTATTGGATTATTTCTTCTTCAGTTAAGTCACGGTCACTGCGGATACCCATGTCTATATAAGCACTCCAGCATACTGGTGTTAATTCATACTTCGCTAATAAGCCTTTAAATTCTTCTATCCATTCATCTGATAAATAAGGATACTCAGGAGCCATTTGTGCTGGTATCATTTCAATACCCTCAAAGCCAAGTTCCTTAACCTTTTTTAATAATCCCTCCAGGTCTAATTGTTCTGAAATATATTCTGTTGAAAAGCTGTAAAGTGATACCCCAAGCTTTATTTTGTTTTCCATTTTATGTACTCCTTTCTGTTATATAGCGTTAAGCGTCTTAGTCACATTACTGTCTAGTACCAGATACTGTCCAAAATATCCTGTATAAGGAACTCTGTGTTTCATAAACACGTTCACTTGGTGTTCACCACTTGTAATGCCTCCATCCTTTAATACGCAGATGGTAGCCTTATCTCTAACAAACCAATACTCCTTAAATAACTCAGGAAGTTCGTCAATCAAAAACTGCTTGCCATTTAAATAGAATAAGACATCCTTCTTATCCACCTTTTCTCCATCTAGCTGAAACTCCAGCTGTTCAATACAGCTTAAGAATGCTCCTCGGTATGATGGATACTTTATCTTAAACTCATAACCTATTGTCACGCCTTCAACTACTACATTAGTGATTTCATCATCACAAATAAGTATTTTATTATATGCCTGAAAATCCATAATATCTCTCCTTGCTTTATGCTTATTAATTTAGTATCTCTATTTCATATATTAATTTTATCACCTTTTCAGCTCTTTTTAGGCATCCATATGGGAGCAAAAGTTTCAGATTATAAGTGTAAGTTTCTAAAAATAAAAAAAGGTTTCAAAAGCTGAAACCTTTTTTAATCCAAATACATACTTCTATATTGAATTGATAGCAGACTTAGAAACATCTGCAGTATATACATATCTATCAGATGAAGCTGACCTTCAAAGGTAAAACTTAAATCTGACTTTTTCAAAATTGAAAAGTGCTTAGTATCCGTAATTATACACAACTTAGCTCCACGTTCCTTTACCGCTGCAACAGTTTTATCAACAGCAGCACTTTCAATGCATTTTGGCAGGACAAAAATAACTATACTTTCCTTGTCTAAGGTTTGCGCATTTTCAAACTGGCTTTTATCATCATTGTAGACATCGCATGCAATTCCATTCATAAATAAATCTGATTGTAAATAAAACTCTGCAAAGTTTATTCCGTATGTATATATGCTAACTCTTTTACTGTTATGAATTTCTTCCACCAGCCTTATAAGCTGCGCTTTGTCAATTTGCTTTCTAAAACTTACCATTAAATTTTCAAGGGTATTAAGAAATGCATCCTGTAAATCTTCTTTTTCTTCTATTTCCTCCATTGGAATATAACGATTTAAATGTTCATATTTTTTAACGCAGTCCGATAAATCCTTCTGAAAATAAGTATAATTTTTATAACCTAATTTTTTCACAAGACGGCTTATTGTTGCTGGAGATGTAAAGCACATATCAGCAAGATTATATATATTGGAATTTCCTATTTCCTCTAAGTTAGTTAATATATTGCGCAGCACAGAACGGAACATATTGTCTACAGGGGTATTATTGTAAAACGCAATTATATTTTCAAGACCAGTCATTAGCCACACCTCCAAATGATATACCTATATTATATATCCTTAAAAATGCTGTAAGCAATATAAAAATATGATATAATAAAAAGGATTTCAGCTGATAAAGTCATATTGTGTCTAATAAGATAATCTAGAGGTGAAAACTTATGAATGTGCTGAACAATTTATTTTCATTATATAATAACACTGAAGAAGATAATATATATCATATTGCAATAAAAGATCTGCTTAAGCATTTCGAGGAAGTAGAAAATTGCACTATATATGATTTAGCTGAAATATGTTCAGTTTCTAAATCCACCATTGGCAGGCTAATACAAAAATTAGGATACAGTAATCTATCTGAATTTAGACGAGATATCAAGCTGATACATCAAAAGTATACATATTTTAATCGTATTTTACCTATTGAAATGCTCCAGTCAGATGAGATAATAGTTTCATCTTATATTGAAAATATGAGGAATATATTATCAGACTTAGAGAAAAACATAGATATCGCTGAACTCTCCAAGATAGTTGATGCCATGCACGAAGCAGAAGTAGTAAAGTTTTACCCTGGGGGTAAGGTTTTTGCTGAAATTGCGCTACAGATTAATCTTACAATGGATAATAAGGAAACACTTGCACTTTCCAGATACGCTGAACAGCTTGAGGATGTAAAAACTCTTAATAGCTCCTGCGTCGTATTTATAACAGGCTTTGATATGCCCAGTTCTGTTGATATGATGCCAATATTTAAAGAAGCTCATGAACGCGGTGCTAGAATTGTACTCTTAACAGATACAAGCTTATCCCAGTATAATAAATATTCGGAGTTTGCTATCGTATTAACGGGTATTCAAACTATGATGCGCTCCTATGGTTCTTTTATGCATCTTGATATACTAAGCGAGCTATATAGAAGAAAATATATTGATAATAAATAGGAAAAAGCCACGAAAATCTATTTGAATTTCGTGGCTTTCTTTTATTAAAGCTTTGTTTTATTACTTTATAAGCTTTTCAAAATCCTTATATCTTTGCAGTAAACCTGGTAATCTGTCTTTTGCAGCCTGTAATTTTGGACCTGCTATTGCACCAAAGCCTGAAATTTCAAGATAGTGCTCTAAAAGCCCTTCGTAGGTTCCTCTGGCTCTTGCTTGCTGTTCCTTTGAGAAGGTTACATTTACTTTATCTCCTTCTACTGAAAGCTTGCCCTCGATACCACAGATTGGGCACTCTACTGTTGTTGTACCATTTAAAGTAATTAAATTCTGATGACAAACAGGACAAGTTCCTGGCTCACCATACCATTCTATTTCTTCGTCGGGCTTTCCAACTGCTTCTGCTACCTTAACACCAAGTGTATTTGCATTAGCTATTAAGGCTTCGTCTAATGCTGGGTTTCCTGTAACACCCATTTTGTAGGCATCAATTTCACCAACCACCTTCATCCCTGATGACATTCCGAAAAGATGCAGTGATGACATTCCTAAGGACACCCAGTTTTTAGTAGAAGCTCCGCCAACGGATATGTATCCCACATATCTCTTCTTAAAATATCTTGGATCAACTGGATTGTCAATCTCGCCTCTTTCAGTACGTTTGTCCTGTTCGCCCTTCATTGCAGCCATATCATGCATAGGTCCAAATCTATCTACGAAATCTTTAAATTGTCCAACTGGCTGAAGTACATACACTGGAGCTCCTACGATTACTGCATCAGCATTAAGAATCTTTTGCTCTAACTCCTGATAATCGTCTTTAATTATACATTGTGTATCCTTCCCCTGTCTAAGTCCAGTGCTGCAAGCCCCACATCCAATACAACGTCCTATTTTCATACCGACAGTGTTTACAAACTCGACTTCAGCACCGGCTGCCTTTGCACCAAATAGTGCCTCCTTAACTAAAATATCGGTGTTGGCCATTTTCTTTCCAAATGATATTCCTAATACTTTCATCTTCTTTTCTCCTTCAAAATATAATTTTAATATTAAATAGCTTTATTTAAACTTTCCAACTTTGGTCAGTTTCTTTGGCAGTTTAGGCTTAATTGCTCCCATTATCTTGATTGCGGCTTCAGGACATGCCTTTCTGCACTTGTCACACTTTGTACACATGTCCTCATCAATCATATGGATAAAGCCATCCTTACCTTCAATAGCATCTTCGGGACATACATCTAAGCATTCCTCACAACCAGTACAATCCTCAGGTGAGATGTAGTAATTTAAGAAGCTTGTACATACAGATGCAGCACATCTCTTTCTTTTTATATGCTCCTTGTATTCCTCATCAAACAAATCTATAGAGGATAAAATTGGTTCTATCATAGTTTTGCCAAATTCACAAAAGGCACCGATTCTTATTATTTCAGAAGTTTCTTTTATTAAATCCAAATCCTCTAACTTTCCTCTTCCTTTTGTTATATCTCCTAAAATCATCTTAAACTGGGTGGTACCTTCTCTGCAAAGAACACATTTACCACAGGACTGTTCATAGGCACCTGTAGTAACTTTAAGAGTTTCATCTACCATGCAGGATGAAGTATCGAAAATTTCAATACTTGAAAATAGTGGATTGTATTCTATGGAACATTTACTTAAATCAGCTGCTGTGATAAATTTTCCTAATGTACCACCTAAAAGCACAGCTTTTATTTTACTTACATCAATATCAAGCTCTTCAAAAAACTCCAATAGGGTTGTACCTATTTTTACTTCTGCTATACCAGACTCAAGCATATTGCCGCTTATATATACAAGCTTTTCAAAATCCTTTTCATTGACTGCTTCCAAAACATTGCATGCTGTTTCTCCATCTATAATTAAAGCAGGCTTTTCGTTATAAAGCTTAATTTCACTTTCATCGTAATAGGGTCTAATATGCTTTCCATCAATTGCCTGAAACAGCGCAGTGTCATTTTTTATAACCAGGTTTTCTTCTCCTGTAACAAGCTTAATATTAAAGCTTTCATCCCATGCCTTTGCTTGCTCAGCCATCTCCTCGTTAAGACTATTTTCAGGTAAATATAGAATACCTTCTTGAGAATTTAATATTTTTGCCAGCACACTCATACCTGCAATTATCTTTTCAAAATAATTTTCTAGTAGGAATTTAGAAATGCTATTAACTCCCTCAGAAATTCCACAATTACAGATAATAATTGGTTTCTTTTCGCTTTTTACTATTTCATCTAACTTTTTATTAAGACTTGAACAATCCACAGCCTTTAAATCTGCTTTTTTCAATTTTTCCAGCAAGTCTTTTGAATCCTTATTTGCATGGCTCTTTAACTGTTCTAAAGTATTTTCATCCTTACTTAAAACTGTTCTTAACTGTGAGCTTGTTTCTTTTATAATTTTTATACTCATCTATTCCTGACCTCCTTTTGGAACTTGTATATAATCGCTCCAAAACTTCTGAGGTGCGATTTTAACACGAAGATCACACTGCAAGCATCTGTCAGCCTCACATTTTGCACTTTCTTCATCAAAGCCCAAATCCATTTCACAGAAGCTTGAACATCTTGTTTCTGCATCTACTACTTTTGTATGAACACGTTTTTTATCAGCAAAACCTTTTTCTTTTCCAAGCCACAGGGATGGATTTTGATCTGGGGACAACTTTTCCTCTATATCACCATTACCGCCTAAGTAAATATCAATGTTTGAAGCCGCTATTCTAGTATTGGCAATAGCTTGAATAACTGACCTGGTTCCCGTTACTGCATCTCCTGCAGCATAAATTCCTTCTTTTGCTGTAGCCATAGTCTTTTCATCAACAAGAATTCTGTTTCCTCTGCCTAGTTCTAAACCGAAAGTCTCATCAAGATATGGCACTTGTCCCACTGCAAAGATAATATTATCAGCCATAATAGTTTCTTGGCTTCCTTCTTCTTTCTCGATAACAGCCCTTCCCTGTGCATCAAAGCTGAAGGACTTTACTCCAGAAATTTGGATTCCTGTCACTTTTCCGTTTTCTCCTATAATTCTTTCAAAGGTTTTTGAATTATGTATCTGGATTCCCTCTTCCTTAGCCCAAGCTACTTCTTCTGGATCTGCTGTCATAGCTTCTTGAGCTTCCAAACAAGCCATGTGAACTTCTTTAGCACCGAGGCGTTTTGCTGCACCAGCACAGTCTATAGCAACATTACCTCCCCCTAGAACTACAACCTTTTCTCCAATAGTATTAACTTCTTTTAAGCTAACCCCTCTTAAAAAGTCAGCATTAACTAAAACTCCCTCTAGGTCGTTTCCCTCTAATGGAAGTCTTACTCCCTTATGAGTTCCTACCGCTGCAAACACAGCATCAAAGCCTTTATTTTTAAGTTCTTCACAGGACTCAATATTAGTATTGCATACAATCTCCACACCAAGGTTTTTAATTTCATCTACTTCTTTTTGAATAACCTCACGAGGTAAGCGATATTCAGGTATTCCTACACGCATCATTCCCCCTGCATATGGAAGCTTCTCAAAAACAGTTACTTTATGCCCTGACTTAGATAAATAGTATGCTGCTGTAAGTCCAGCCGGACCTGCGCCAATAATTGCAACTTTTTTGCCTGTCTGTGGTTTTTGGTAGGAATATTGCTTCCAGCTTCCATCATCCTGACTAGTGGCAAATCTTTTAAGATTACGTATAGACATAGTCTCATTGACACTCTTTCTGCGGCAGAACATTTCGCAGTTGTGAGTACAAATGTGACCTAAGGAACTTGGAAAAGGTGCTTTTTCTCTTACAACAGCAGTAGCTGCCGGATAATTGCCTTCCCTAATAAATCTTATATACTTTGGAATATTAATACCCGCAGGACAGCCTTCAGTACATGGAACTAGCGCCTTTTCTCTAGAGACTCCCTGTTTTATAATACCTTCCTGGTCTCTTATTGAACCTGTAGGGCAAACTTCAATGCAGGCTCCGCAAAAACGACAATCTGCATTCTTTAAGTTTTCGCCATCTATAACAACCTGAAGTCTTCCGTCCACTTTCTTAAACTTTAAAACACCAACGCCTCTCATTTCCTCACAAGCTCTTACACATCTGCCGCATAATATACACCTATACATTTCATGCAGAATAAGAGGGTTTTCCTTGTTTGTAGCTACCTTTATTGAATAATGTCTGAAATTGCGTCCTGTACTGCCTGCATACTGAGATATAGATTGAAACTGGCATTTTCCATACTTAGGGCAGCCAGTACATTCTTCTGGATGTGCCTTAAACATAAGGTCAACGGACAGCTTACGAACCTTTTCTGCAGCTTCAGCCTTTGTATTTATAATCATTCCATCCTTTACTTTTGTCACACAGGAAGTAACAACACCTTCTACCCCTTCCTGTCCAACAACACACATTCTGCAGCCACCTGAAGGATGCAGATTCTCATGATGACATAAATGAGGAATGTAAATATCGTTTTCAAGTGCTGCCTGTAAAATGGTTTTATCTTCAGTTGTTTTTATTTCTTGATTATCTATAACTATTTTTACTTCTCTCATGATACCTCCACTAAATCTTAATTTATTGAAATTCCTCTACGTACCTCAAGACAATTCATTTGTTTAAATTATATCAATATTTTGTTTTCCAAGCGTTTCGAAAAAAAATCATTACATTTCTAAATTCCATACTTTAGTCTCTTGTAATGGTACTTGTCCCTGAATGAGGGACCTATTTTTTAGGGACTACTTCCCTCCAATTAATTCGCTTACAATGAATAATACTATTTATCTCTCTTAGTGAAATAAAAAAGCTTATTAACAAGACTATTTCATCTTGTTAATAAACCTCTGTTAACTCTTAACTTTCCCGTACCTAGACTAAACTTCCTATTCTTCACCATAGCCTTTATATTTTTCAAGCAATTCCTTTTTATTTGGAATTTGTCCTGGTCCAACGGCTTTGGTGGAAATTTCAACATAATGCTCTAGTTTACCCTCATAGAATAAACGAGAACGCTTCTGTTCTTCCTCACTAAATTCTACTTTGATTTCCCCATCTACTAATTCTACGCTGCCGCTGATTCCACAAACGGGACACTCTACCTTATTTTTATTGTGAACTACAGTAAGCATATCGCAATGGCATACTGGACAAACACCTTCTTCGTCCCCTCTCCACTTGCTCATTTCTTCTTCGCTGCTATAAATAGCATCTGCTACATTCTGTCCTAGTCTTATCATCCTATCCATAACTTCTTGGTTTCCCACAACATGTTCATGAGCCATAGCACCAAAGTACTCATATTTATCAACCACATTTATTCCCATAGACATTGTAAATTCGTACATTGTAGGCATAGCAAAGGAAAGCCAGTTTTTAGTCATTGCCCCTCCAACTGTAATAAGTGCTGCGGCTCTTTTCTTAAATGACCTTTCGTCTGGCAGCATGGATAAATCCTTTCCCATTTTAATACCGTTTTCTTTTGCATTTGTTCTAAAAGCGATATCATGAGATGGTCCTAATCTGTCGCATACTGTTTTAAACTTGCCTGTTGGAGATAATACATAGGTAGGTGATCCTACTATTACAGCATCACAATCCAATAAGGCCTCATCAATAATTTTAAAATCATCCTTTAAATGGCAGCTTCCGTTTCCTCCATGTAACAAACCAATTACACAAGCAATACAGCCTGTACAATCTTTAATATCTAAATCATCAGCACGGATAAACTTTATATCTGCTCCTGCTTTTTCACACTCCATAAGAGCTGTCTTAATCATTACTTCTGTGTTGCTCATTTTTCTTCCAAATGAAATTCCTAATACTTTCTTTTTCACTTTTGCTCCTCCTTTTTTTACAAAAATGAAACCAGCTGGCCCGCAGTTGGTTTCATTCCAATTCCAATTCCAATTCCAATTCCAATTCTAACGCAACAATATTATTCTACTGAATCAATGTAATCGGCAGCGTTTTCTCCTGCCATACGACCGCTATTTAGAGCATATCCCATTGTATTTCCTGGTAATAAGAACATATAGCTGTCTCCATATATTGTACAGGTATCAGTACCTGCTGCGTAAAGACCTTCTATAACTTCATAGTTTTGTGTAATTACTTCTGTTTTATGATTAATTTTTATTCCACCTAGAGTTCCATAAGCTCCTGGGAAGAATTTTGCTGCATAGAATTTTGCCTTCTTAATTGGTCTCATATATTCAGGGCGCTTGCCGAAGACTTCATCTCTGCTATCGCAGGCGTCATTATATTCTTCAACTGTATTTACTAGGCTTTCGCTGTTGATTCCTGTTTTTTCAGCTAATTCTTCTATAGAATCAGCCACAAATAAATATGGGTTTCCTTGTGCTATTGCAGCTTCTATTTGCTCATCAAAACCATCTATATATTCCTGGTTCATAACCATGCTTAAAACATCAACACCCTTTTTAATGTAACGTCTTTTAATTGTCTCATCCATAATCATGAAAGCACAGCGATCTTTTTGAATATTAACTGCATTAGCTGCATAAGTACTATTTTCGAAATACTCTTCATTAAAGAAACGCTCTCCCTGAAGGTTTACTAATAGATTAGGCTGAGTGAAGGCAGCATGTAGTGTAGGTGTTACCCCCTCACCTGGAAGAGATATAGCAAGCTCAGCACTAACGTCTGTTTTACCTGCACCTGATTCCCAGGCCATTTTAATTCCGTCTCCGACTAGTCCAGGAATTCTAAAGCCAAAAAAGTCTTTTCCATACTCATATCCTGTATACTCTTTTACCATTGCAGCGTTGTCACCAAAGCCACCTGTAGCAATAACTACTGCTTTACAGTTTGCTCTTATTTCCTCACCGTCTTTGCCTTGAGCAATAACGCCAGTTACTTGATTATTTTCTTTAATTAAGGATTTACCTGGTGTTTCAAAATAAAATTCTACTCCTAGCTCCAATGCACGTTCAGTCATACGCTTAATCATTGTACCAGCTGCTCTTGGACCAGGTTCTCCTGATTCTGGTTTTACAATATGCCATGTAGCTTCTGAGCCCGGAAAGTATCTGGAAGCCTTATAAAATTCAACCCCCATATCCTGCAGCCAGTCTATAGTATCAGCAGACTTGTCAAAATACTTCTTTACAAGATTCGCATCTACTCTCCAATGTGTATAATTCATAAACATTTCAAAGGCTTTATTTTTGTCTACAGTGGATAGCTCCTTTCTCTGCACGCTGGTTCCAAGACCAAGAGGTCCCATACCCATATTTGCAGCTCCCCCTGCAACAGATGCTTTTTCAAATACTATAACTGATTTTCCATTTTCAGCAGCTGAGATTGCTGCCGCAAGTCCCGATGGACCGGCAGCAATTACCACTACATCACTTTGAAGTTCTTTCATTTTTCATTTCCTCCCTAGATAAATATTTATTAAACAAGAAACTGTCTCATATAATTTCTGCTTATGATTATGGATTTCTTAACTGATTCTAAGGAATCTTCAAAAGCCTTATCCTCAACTTCTATACATGCTGGGCCAGTGTATCTTATATCAGTTAAAGCTGATACATATTTCCCCCAATCCACATCTCCAAGACCTGGAAGCTTTGGTGAAATGTACTGAAGTGGTGCAGCCATTATTCCTACTTGGTCAAGCTTATCCTTGTATACCTTTATATCTTTAAAATGAACGTGGAATATTCTATCTTTAAATTCATATATAGGCTTTACATAATCTATATTCTGCCATACAAAATGTGATGGGTCGTAGTTCAAGCCTAGGTTTGGACTTGGTATTAGTTCAAACATTCTTCTCCATATGCTTGGAGTTGTTGCAAGGTTCAATCCGCCTGGCCACTCATCGTTAGTAAACAGCATTGGGCAATTTTCAATAGCTATTCTTACATTGCTTTCTTCTGCAAACTTAACTATTGGTGTCCATACTTCCTTGAAGATTTGAAGATTTTCTTCTACAGTCTTATTTTTATTTCTTCCTATAAAACCAGTTACAGTATGTATTCCGAGAATATTTGCGGCTTTTATTATTTTCTTTATATGTTCAACGTAAACTTCTCTCTTCTCTAAATCTGGATCTAACGGATTTGGATAGTATCCTAAAGCTGAAATTTCAACTCCCTTAGCTCTTGCGTAGTTATTAATGTACGCTGCCTTTTCTTCATTCATATCTGTAACATCTATATGAGTAACACCAGCGTATCTTCTCTCAGCCTTACCAACAGGCCAGCACATCATTTCCACACAGGCAAAGCCGTTTTCTGCTGCATAATCAATTACTTGCTCAAAAGTTAAATCTGCCAGTATTGCGCTTACAAATCCTAATTTCATCTTTATCCTCTCCTTAACTTTATTTCATGTTTCATTATTAAAAAATCCACACCGTGTGTGGATTCTTTAATTTTTATCTTCCTTAAACCCTTGATAATATATCTTCTTCCATAAAGACTATCCTCAGTCCAAAAGCCATGGATTCGCCTCCTAGTGTTAGAACTTAATTTCTTTTCCTGATTCTGCTGACTTGTATATTGCATCTAATATCTTTGTTACAACAAATGCCTGCTCTGGTTTTACAAGAGGCTCTCCATCGTTGATTATTGCATTTAACCATTGTTTTGCTTCAATAGTTCCCGGCTCTGATGCTCCACCTTCAAAATATGCTATATGTCCTGCTGATGAATTTTTCTCTTCAGTTAGCATTCCATTATGAGCTCTGTTATAGATTAACTCATCTTGTGGATAGCTCATACCTGACTTTATTTCTGCTCCTGCTTTTGTTCCGCAAAGAGTTGTTGAAGCTTCTTTAGATTCTACTACGTTTAATGCCCAAGCAGCTTCTAAGTATACAGTTGCTCCATTTTCCATCTTTACAAATCCAAAAGCTGAATCTTCTACTTCATAAGTTTTTGGATCCCATGGTCCGAACATGTTTCCTTCAGGACCGTGCTCTAAGTTTCCTAGCTTTTGGAATACAGAACCTGTTACTGATACTGGCTTGTAGTTATCCATCATCCAAAGAGTTATATCAAGTGCATGTGTTCCGATATCAATTAATGGTCCGCCGCCTTGTAAGGATTTATCAGGAAAAACACCCCAAGTTGGAACAGCTCTTCTTCTAACTGCGTGTGCTTTTGCAAAGTAGATATCACCTAATTCATCCTTTTCGCAGGCTGCTTGTAAGGATTGCACCTCTGGACGGAATCTGTTTTGATATCCGATTGTAAATTTCTTTTCGGATTTCTTCCAAGCATCAATCATTGCTTGAGCAGCTTCTGTATTATGTGCCATTGGCTTTTCGCACATTACATGCTTGCCAGCTTCAAAGGCTGCCACTGTAATTGGGCTGTGTGATACGTTTGGAGTTAATACATGTACAACATCTATTGTTTCGTCCTTTAGTAGTTCATTGTAGTCAGTATAAACTTTTGCAGCTTCTGTGCCATATTCTTTAGCTGCTTTTACTGCTCTTTCTTCAACGATGTCGCAGAATGCAACTATTTCACATAAATCCTTATTGAACTTTAATGCTGGAAGATGCTTATTGTTTGCAATACCTCCACAGCCAATAATTCCTACTTTTAGTTTTCCCATTTTTATTACCTCGCTTTATCATTAATTTTACATTATTGCTTCGTTGATATTATTATAACTTTTTATTTTATGTAAACGCATTCTGTTAATTATCCAATTATGCTAATAATCTTGTCTTAAAAAAGCTTTTTATCTATATCAGCTTTAAAAAGATTAAAAATTTGAATATAAAAATTAACCTAAAGTGTGAAATTTAGATTCTTTTATTATAGGAATTGTTGTTAATGTTAAAAAATGACTACTATAATTTTTTTTCACATGGTGGTAATATATAAAAAAGAACTATGATAATAAACTAATAAATTTGGGATTTGAAAGGGGTAATATTAATGAAAAAGTTGCCAGTAGCAGTACAAATTTACTCTATTCGTGATGAGGCAGAAAGAGATTTTAAAGGAACCATGGAACAAGTAAAGGCCATGGGTTATGACGGGGTAGAGTTAGCTGGGGTATATGGATATTCACCTGAGGAAATCAGAGACTATATTAAAGAAGCAGGTCTTATAGCCATTTCAGCTCATGTACCTTATCAGGAATTAGCAGCCCAAATGGAAGAAACCATAGAAAAGTATGTTACTATCGGATGTGAATATGTAGTTGTTCCTTATCTAACAGAAGAATATCGTCCTGGAACAGAAAAGTTCTCTGAAGTAGTAACAAACATAGAAAAGATAGGAGAATACTGCAAGAGCAAGAATATAATACTGCTTTATCATAATCATGATTTCGAGTTTACAAAAATGGAAGACGGCAGATATGCACTGGATTATTTATACGATACTGTAAGTTCAGACAAGCTGCAGACAGAAATTGATACCTGCTGGGTAAAGGTATCTGGAGTAAATCCTTCCGACTATATAAGAAAATATGCTAACCGGTGTCCAGTGGTTCATTTAAAGGATTTTACAGGTGAAAAATCTGATAATATGTATGCGCTAATTGGAATTGATGAAAAAGAAAAGAAAGCAGCTAATACCTTTGAATTCCGTCCAGTTGGATATGGAGTACAAAACTTTACAGAAATTTTAGATGCATCCGTTGAAGCTGGTGCTAAATGGGTAGTTGTTGAACAGGATGCTCACTATGACCACACAGCTATGGAGGATATTAAGCTTAGCCGCGATTATTTAACTAAGCTTGGCTGGTAGCAAAAAACTAATCTCACATCACTTTAGGGTGATGTGAGATTAGTTTTTTTTTATATATTTTTGTTTCCTAATTTATTCAAAATCAACGCTTCTTCCAGTTCTTGCAGATTCTCTTGCAGCTTCCATTACAGCAAGAACTCTTCTTACCTGCTCTGGTTTTACAACAAACTCTTCTTCACCCTTTAGTGCCTTTAGGAAGTTTTCAAAATACATGATATGATCAACATTAACCTGCGGCAAGTCCTCTGTTACTAGAACTCCTGGCTGTGGTGGTCCAAAGGAACGGGTAGGTCCTGATGCAGTCATTGTTGTCTTACCAGGTACATTTGTAAGCAGTCTTGTAGTTCTTGCAATTTTTCCAGCTGGCTCAAAGCCGTCAAGGTACATGCTGCCTTTATTGCCTCCTATAAACCAGTGGCGTTCAAACCATTTTTCTTTATCAGCAAGGAAATAAGTACCCAGCTCAACTTCTCCTACTATACCATTTTCGAATCTGAAGATGATTTTAAAGTAATCATCTACTTCTTCATTTATAACATTACGTACATCAGCAAAAATAGTTTTAATTTTCGAATCTACCATCCAAAGCATTTGATCTATTAAATGTACACCCCAGTCAAAGAGCATGCCGCCGCCGTGTTTCTTAAATACGTGCCAGTCGTGCATATTTCCGTTTATTCCATAAAGCATGGTCTGAATAGTATATACATCACCAACCATATTATTATCATATACTTCTTTTGAAACACGGAAATCCTTATCAAAGCGTCTTTGCTGATGCACTGAGAATTTGACTCCACACTCCTTAACTACTTCCATCATTTCATCGAATTCTTCAACTGATAGAGCTGCAGGCTTTTCTAAAAGGATATGTTTTCCTGCCTTTGCTGCTTTAAAAACTGCTTCTTTGTGTACATGATTGCTTATAGATAGGATAACTGCATCAATTTCTTTTATTGCAAGCAGCTCGTCCATATCATTGCACACTTTTACTCCCTCTGGTGCATCAGTCAACTTTTCTCCATCTATATCGCAAACCGCAACCAGGTCTGCTTCCTCCAATTTTGCTAATGTATTTGCGTGAACATGTCCCATAAATCCAAATCCAATTATTCCAAACTTTATGCTCATAGCTTCAACAACTCCTTTATTTTTTATTGTAATTCTTCATAATTTTGAATATAACTTATTATGATTTGATTATATATCATGTCTTTATGTAATTCATTTCAAATATTATTTAGTTATATATCAAAACTTAATTTGTTAACATGCTATGCAAAATAAACATATAAAAAAAGGTTAAAATTTAATATATAAATTTTAACCTGGTCTTATTGCACTAATTCTCCGTTTTACATTGACTTGCTTATTTAACACAAGGCTGCAGTACATCCCAGTGTTCTGCCAGTTTTCCATCCTGTACCCTGTATATATCTACTACTCTGCATCTTGTATTACCTTCTGCATCTATATTCTTTAAATACACTGCAATCATGTCCTCTTCTGAAATCATTTTCTCGATTTTCAAACTAAATTCAGGGTTTTGAATAAACTTATCAGCAAAGGCATCCATTAGGGCCTTTCTTCCTTGTCCTACTCCTGGATTATGCTGAATATAATCTTCACGGACATATTTTTCAGCAGCTTCGATTATATGCTCATTAAAAAACTCTTGATAAAATGCCATTATTAGTTCTTTATTATTCATTTCTATTTCCTCTTCTTCCCTATACCAAAATTAATGTTCTCTTATGAAGCTTGCTGCTTATAAGCTCATCCATTTCAGGAGGCATATAGGAAGAACTGTGTGCATAGCTGAGGGTAATATCATGAATTCCCTGCTCCAGGCCACCTTCTTTAAAAACAGTAAGGGTTGCCAGTTCCAGCAGCCCCCAATGTACATCTCCAAGCTCGTACATTTCATCCTGCTTGTAGGTTACGCCATTTATAGTCCAAGTAATCTGATCTCCCATAAAGGTTTGCCCATCTACCTTTACAGTAGCTGGTCGAAGCTGAGAAAGCCATAATCCTCTATAATACAAAGACCTGATATTAAATTGAAATCCTACAGCCTTTCCATCACACTCTATGTTTCTGAAACCTCTTGATTGTATACAATCTTTTTCAAGCATTTTTTACTCCCTCCTTATTCCCCCAATAATCTTTTAAGCATTACGTGTTGTCTTCGCAGCTGTTCAGAAGCCCCACCTGTAATTCTAGCTTTTGGTCCCTCATATTCACTCAACAAATACCCGTTCCAATTGTGTTTAATTAAAGTGTTTACGATTTCCTCGTAGGGAATAGTCATC
>JARDZI010000226.1 GCA_029240935.1 Clostridiales bacterium | reverse complement strand
GAAACTATAAAATACCTAATGAATTGTTTTTATGAAAAAACAGATTCAATAATTGTACCTATTTTTAAAGAGCAAAGGGGAACCCCTGTAATATTTCCTAAAAAATTTAAATATGAACTTCTTAACCTAAAGGGTGACACAGGAGGAAGACAAATAATAGGAAAGCATATGGATGCTGTAACATTGGCAGAGGTTAGGGAGGAGTTTCTACTCTATGATGTAGATACTGAAGAGGATTATAAAAAGCTTATATTCGTAGAAGATAAATAGCATACAAAGGGATGGTAATAATGATTTGTGACAAGGTTATTGTCCGTGGTGGTGGTGACATTGCATCAGGAACAATTCAGAAATTATATAGAAGTGGATTTAAGGTACTTGTTCTTGAAACAGAAAAACCTACTTCCATTAGGAGAAATGTATCATTTAGTGAAGCAGTATATGATGGCGTAACAGTAATAGAGGGTTGTAAGGCTGTTTTTGTAAGGGAAGTGAATGAAATAAATAAGGCTTGGGAGAATGGTTTTATACCAGTCATAGTAGATAGTGAAGGAAGCCTTATTAACATTATAAAACCCTATGCTGTTGTAGATGCAATTCTAGCAAAGAAAAACCTGGGAACAAATATGTCAATGGCACCTATAACAATAGCTCTAGGACCTGGATTTAATGCAGGTAAGGATGTGGATGTGGTTATTGAAACCATGAGGGGTCATAATCTTGGAAGGTTAATATTCAATGGATTTGCATTGGAAAATACAGGATTACCTGGTGTTATAGGTGGTTATAGTAAAGAAAGAGTAATATATTGTCCCTGGGATGGAACTATTAAAAATAATAGAAAAATTGGAGATATAGTAGATAAGGGTGAGGTTATTGCCCATGTTGGAGATAAGGAAGTAATAGCAGAGATACCTGGTATACTTAGGGGATTAATAAGGGATGGTACAGTAGTATTCAAAGGCTTTAAAATAGGTGATATTGACCCAAGGCTAAAGGAAATTGAAAATTACAATAGCATTTCTGATAAGGCAAGATGTATTGGTGGAGGAGTTCTTGAAGCAATACTATTAATGAAAAATAAATTGAAAGAAAATAAGGGAAATTAATTTATTAATTATCCCTTATTTTAAGAATGTATATATCTAAATTTCACATAATAATATTTAAAATAGATGTAGCGACTGCTGCTACGGTTAAAAATATGTGATTAGAAGGTGGGATTGACTTATGAAAATAGTCAAGGTCGAAGATGCAGTAGGAGTTGCCCTTTGTCATGATATAACTAAAATTGTTCCTGGAGAATTTAAGGGTGTAGCATTTAAGAAAGGACATATTATTAGAGAAGAGGATATTCCAGAACTCCTATCTATTGGGAAAAGACACATATATATATGGGAGGATAGAGAAGGAATATTACATGAAAATGAAGCGGCAGAAAGATTGAAGGCTTTAGTTGGTGGAGAAGGGCTTTATTTTGGTGAGATAAAGGAAGGAAAAATAGAATTTTATGCAGCTATTGATGGATTGCTTAAAATAGATAGTTCGGTGGTATTTGATTTAAATCTTATTGAGGATATAATATTGTCTACTGTTCATAACAATACAGTAGTGAAAAAAGGTGACAAGGTCGCTGCCACAAAGGTTGTCCCACTCTTTATAGAAGAGGACAAAATTAAAGGGGCAGAGGAGACAGTAAAGAAGAAAATTATAAATATAGTACCAATAATGAAGAAAAGGACTGCTATTATTACAACAGGAAGTGAAGTATACAGTGGCAGGATAAAGGATTCATTTGGTCCTGTATTAAAGAATAAATTGGGAGAGTATGGTTGTGAAGTTCTTGGACAAAGCATACTTTCAGATGACCCTGGAAAAGTCGAGGAGTCTATAAAGGAATGGTTAGATAAGGGAGCAGAAATGATATTGGTAACTGGAGGCATGTCAGTCGATCCAGATGACCTGACACCTAGTGGAATAAAAAATTCAGGGGCAGAGATTATAACCTATGGTACTCCAGTTCTGCCAGGTGCAATGCTTTTAATGGCATATAAGGGAAGTGTACCAATAATTGGGTTGCCAGGTGCTGTTATTTTTTCCAAAAGAACAGCTTTTGATTTGATACTACCTAGGGTATTAACAGGAGAAAAACTTCAGAAGAGAGATTTTGCTGCTTTAGGACACGGAGGACTTTGCATAAGTTGTGAAGATTGCACATTCCCAAGGTGTGGGTTTGGAAGGGGATAATAGGAGGAATATTATGTCTGAATCATTATTAAAACAGATACAGAATACGGTAATTAAGTATACAGAGGTAATATCAAATGTTGTTAATGTGGATGTTGAAATAATTGATAAGGATTTTAATAGAATTGCAGGAACAGGAGTGTACAAGGACAAAATAGGAAATAATATTTATAACGAGGGGTATGTTTATGGAGAGGTATTAAGCACTGGAAAACCCCATGTAATAGATAAGCCTGGGAAGGATCCTCTTTGTGACAAGTGTATAAAAAAAGATAATTGCCTGGAAAAACTTGAATTAAGCACTCCTATAAAGTTTAGCAATGAAATAATTGGGGTAATAGGTCTTATTTGTTCTGAAGAGGAACAAAAGATAAATCTTGTAAATAAAATGGACTCTTATATGCAATTTTTAGATCAAATATCTGAGTTTATTAGTAACAAGATATATGAACATCTAGAGGAAGAAAGAAACAAGAAATTAATTATAATGCTTAAAGAGATAATTGATAATGTTGATAAGGGAATTATAGTGCTCGATGATAAATCACGCATATTTCATATGAATAATAGTGCAATGAAGCAACTAAAACTCCCTCCAGAATACAATTTAGAAAAGATAGAAATTATATCAAAAAATGAATTTATTTTTGGCGAAGAGGAATTCTTAGTTAATATAAGAGATAAGGAATATAGCCTTATTGGACAATTACTATCTATGCCGGATATAGTTCCTGACTACAATAAGGTTTTTATGTTTAATCAGTTAAGAAAGTTAAAAAATGATGCCTATGAGCTTGTTAATGCACATCAGATCATAAAAATTGATAATATAATAGGTAATTCAAAGCAAATGCAGCTAATAAAAAAGAATATATTAAAGGCTGCCGCATCAAATTCTACTATACTTATTACTGGAGAAAGTGGAACAGGTAAGGAGCTAGTGGCAAGGGCAATACATTCTGAAAGCAGAAGAAGGGATATGCCATTTATCGCGGTTAATTGTGGAGCCATACCTGATACATTAATAGAAAGTGAGTTTTTTGGTTATGTGAAGGGTGCATTTAGCGGGGCTAACCCAAATGGTAGAATTGGTAAATTTGAGTTAGCTAATAAGGGAATCATATTCCTGGATGAAATTGGAGATATGCCTCTTCATCTTCAAGTAAAGATATTAAGAGTAATTCAGGAAAAAAAGATAGTTAGAATTGGCTCAAATCAAGTAATTGATTTAGATATCAGGGTAATTGCAGCAACTAACAAGGACTTAAAGCAATTGATTAAGGAAAACAAGTTTAGGGAAGACCTATATTATAGATTAAGTGTAGTTCCTATTCATATTCCACCTCTAAGAGAAAGAAAAGTGGATATTGAACCAATTGCCATGAAGCTTATCCAAAGCTATAATGTTATGTTTGATAAATATGTTCACACAATTAGTGATTCGGCTAAGGAAATTTTAATTAATTACCCTTGGCCAGGGAATATAAGGGAACTTGAAAATACCATAGAGTGTATGATAAGCCTTGCAGATGAGAGTGGAGTATTAACTAAAGAGAATATTCCTCAAAACTTATTTGAATTTAAATCAGGAAGGGATTTTTCCAGTAAATATGATACAATAAGACCTTTAAAGGAAATAGAAATAGAGTATATTTTAAAGGCTCTTGATTTTTATGGAAATGATACCAGCGGCAAAAAGGCAGCAGCAGATAAGCTTGGAATTGGAATAGCTACTCTTTATAGAAAATTAGAAGATCTATAATTTTTTACAAAAACTATATTTGTTTTATAAAAAATTATTAATAGAAAAAACTGTAAGAATATTTATTTCTACATTATTTGACGAAAAAGGCTTGAATAATTATCATAATGATAATTATAGGATTCTGTTCTCATTGAACCTTGAAGTATCTGATGAAAAGCGAATTATCATAATGATAAAAATTATCATTATGATAATTCGGAAATAATTTTTATTAATTAATCAATAAAAAAGATATGAGAATACAATTAAATGTCATAAAAAACATATTTATTACTATTAACTTTGGCATGAAATTTGCTTATTATAGTAATGTAAAATTTGAAAAAGCCTTTAGCAGAATCAAGTCAGTCTGACACACAATTTAATTTTTACCTTGTAGATGCAGCCATATAGTTGCATTAATTAGCAGTTAAATTATGTTTATATGTCAAACAGGTAATAATAAAACTAAAGTTGAGGTGAAATTATGAAGAAGATTAAACATCTGAAATGCTCTAAATGTGGTGCTATACTTACTGAAGAGGTTATGTATCATTGCCCTCATTGTGGAACTGAAGGAACACTAGACATTATTTATGATATGGATCTAGTAAATAAGGAATTAACTAGAGAATATTTACGCAATAACAAAAATCCTAATGTATACAGATATCTTCCTATTCTTCCATTAGAAGGATTAAGCGGAGCAGCTCCACTTCAAATAGGAATGACTCCAATTTATAAATCAGCTAGATTAGAAGAACTGCTAAATATAAAAAATGTATATGTAAAGGATGAAGGAAGAAATCCTACTGCCTCATTTAAGGATAGAGCTACAGCAATAGGTATTGCAAAAGCAAAGGAGCTTAATAAGGATATTATATGTGCAGCTTCAACAGGAAATGCAGCATCATCACTTTCAGGATTTGCAGCTTGTATGGGTATTGAAAACTATATTTTTGTACCACAATCAATTCCTGAAGGTAAACTTGCTCAATTGTTGGTATTTGGAAGTAAGGTTATATTAGTAGATGGAGATTATGATACAGCATTTGATTTTTGCTTAAAAGCAGTAGAACACTATGGTTGGTACAACAGAAGCTGTGCTATTAACCCATATCTTGTAGAGGGTAAGAAAACTGCAGCATTTGAAATATGTGAACAGTTAGATTTTAAGGTGCCTGACAAGGTTGTTATGTCAGTAGGGGATGGATGCTCTATTGCAGGAGTTTGGAAAGGGTTTAGAGAGTTTTATGAATTAGGGCTTATTGATAAATTGCCAGTAATGGTTTCCGTACAGGCTGAGGGCTCAAATCCAGTAAACAGAACCTATAGAAAAAATATTAGGGAGTTTGATTACGTTACTCCAGAAACAATTGCAGACAGTATATCTGTTGGCATACCAAGAAATGGTTATAAGGCACTTAATGCGTTAGCTGAAAGTAATGGCATAGCTGTAGATGTAAGTGATGACGAAATATTGAATGCAATGAGAGTTCTTGCAAGGCATACTGGTGTATTTGGCGAACCAGCTGGAGTTACTGCTTTTGCAGGATTAATGAAGCTTGCAAATGAAGGCGCTATTGGTAAGGATGAAAGTGTTGCATTTATTGTTTCAGGAAGTGGCTTAAAGGATGTAAAGTCAGCTCAAAAGGCTGTTAAGAGACCTGAAAAGATAAAACCTGATATGGATGTATTAGTAAAGTATTTAGAAGAAAACAAATAAAATAATTTTACAAGAGTTGAATATAGGGAGTAAATCCCATTATATATACAAATATAATAAGAAGGAGTGTTATAAATGCACAATTTGATTGATTTAAGAATAAATGAAGAACAACTTAAAAAAACAGTAGAAAGCGCTAAGGAAAGGAATGTAGTTATTCC
>JARDZI010000225.1 GCA_029240935.1 Clostridiales bacterium | reverse complement strand
ACAAATAATTGCATAATAATACCATAGTATGATATTATTATACTAGAAAGAAAAATTAATATTTACACAAATAATGGAAATACTAAATATATGGAGGTGTTTTTATGATAAGCGAAGTGTTGAATAATGCTATAAATGAACAGATAAAGTATGAATTCTATTCAGCCCATTTATACCTTGCAATGGCTGCATACTGTGAATCACAGGATTTACCTGGTTTCGCAAACTTCTTCAAGGTTCAATACCAAGAGGAGAATTCACATGCAATGAAATTTTTCGACTACATAAACCAGAGAAATGGAAGAGTAAAGCTTTTTAGCCTTGATGAACCTAAAAATGAGTATGCTTCAGTTCTTGAAACTTTTATGGATGGGTATGCACATGAACAAGTAGTTACAAAGAGAATATATAACCTTTCAGACCTTGCTATGGATGAAAGGGACCATGCAACCATGAGTTTTTTAAAGTGGTTTATAGATGAACAGGTTGAAGAAGAGTCCAATTTCGACTCAATAATAAAGAAGCTTACACGTATCAAGGATGATACGTCAGCCCTATACAATCTTGATGCAGAACTAGCAGCAAGGGTATATGTTCCACCAACAACAGCTCAAGCATAGAAAGTAATACTCCTAGAAGCTCAAGGCTCTAGGAGTATTTTTATGTGGGTAATTTAGGAAGAATGGGACGCACCCTTGTCCATAAACTCTCCTAAAGAATCCCTCCTGTTTCCATCCTTCCCTATGGTTGTTTCTGCACATACCATTGAATTCAGAATGGCTTCCTCAACTGCTTCAGCAGCAGCTCTAAATGCTGTATCCATTTTATCTTCATTGAACATTTTAATTGGAATAGTTGCCCTATCTTCATAGTGATTTATTCTGTTTACAGTGGAAAATCCAATTACAACATCTCCGCTACCATTACCAATATATGAGCCGGTTCTTGAAAGACCAACAACAGCTCGTTTTGCAATTCTTTTAAGCTGCCTGACCGTTAAAGGAATATCTGTTGCCAGTATAATAATAATAGAGCCCTTGTCCTCTCCTGGATATGTATTATTATCTATTTCCTCAATCAGCTTTCCTATTTTTACTCCATCAATAATCAAATTTTCCTTTGCTCCGAAGTTTGACATAACTAATGCCCCAATAGTGAATACTTCCTCTCCTAGCTCCAGAATCCTTGAAGAGGTTCCTATTCCTCCTTTAAGTCCCATACAGGACATTCCTCTGCCAGCTCCGACTGCACCTTCTTCAAAATCCACATCAGCGTTTTTAATAGCCTCGAATATATGTAGTTTTTTTATATGCTTTCCTCTTATGTCATTTAGGTACTGATCATTACATTCACACACTACAGGATTAACAGTTCCCGTAGTATTTCCTATATCCTCATTTTGCTCAAGCATATATTCTATAAGTGCATCTGCTGCAGTTCCGATTCCTAATGTATTAGTAAGTATTATTGGAGTTTCAATTGTGCCTAATTCATCTATCTGAATGGTTCCCATTGTCTTTCCAAATCCATTTATAATATGACTAACTGCCATAACCTTTTCCTTAAATATATTCCCCCCATGTGGCAATATTGCTGTGACTCCTGTTTGTATATTATTATCTTTTAGTGTAAAATGTCCAACCTTTACTCCATCCACATCTGATATTGAGTTTCTTTTACCTGTTTTCATTTTTCCAATAACAATACCATAATCCCTCAATCTTTTTTGGTTCTTCATAGGCTCCCCTCCCATCTTGGATAAAATCATAGCCTTGCAAATAGAGCAAGGCCATGTATTTCTGATTAAAGATTTTATATAGTAGTGGCAGGCTGACCTGATTCTACTTTTTTCCTTCTTAAACATCGGTATCAGCGAAACCTGCCATTACAGCTGCTAATGCAGCTTCTTTATAAGAATGACTATATAATGTAAATTACTATTTGATATCTAATTTTATTCTTAATTTATCAATCATATCCTTTGTCATTGTGTCGAGATTATATTTTGGACTCCATCCCCACTCTGCCCTAGCTGCACTATCATCAAGTGAATTTGGCCATGAGTTTGCAATATCTTGCCTTATTGGGTCCACATCGTAATCTAAAACAAAGTTTGGAATATACTTTTTAATTGAAGCTGCAAGCTGCTCTGGTTCAAAGCTCATTGCGGAAATATTAAATGCATTTCTATGAATAAGCTTTGATGGATCTGCTTCTGCAAGCATAACTATTGAATTTAATGCATCTGGCATATACATCATATCCATATAAGTTCCCTTGTCTATGAATGAAGTATAACTGCCCTTCCTAATAGCATCATAATAAATATGCACTGCATAATCTGTTGTTCCACCACCTGGTAATGTTGCATAGGAAATAAGTCCTGGGAAACGAACTCCTCTTGTATCAAGCCCATATCTTTTGTGATAATAGTCACATAGAAGTTCTCCAGCAACCTTTGTAACTCCATACATTGTTGTTGGTCTCTGTATTGTATCCTGTGGAGTCTTTTCAGCTGGTGTGCTAGGACCAAATGCTGCAATTGAGCTTGGGGTAAATACAGAACAGTTATACTCTCTTGCAACTTCAAGAACATTAAATAATCCACCCATATTAACATTCCATGCAAGTGAAGGCTTAGTTTCTCCAACAGCTGAAAGCAATGCTGCTAGATGAATTATTGTATCAACCTTATATTTTTTTACTGCATCAGCAATCTGCTGAGGGTCTTGAACGTCAACAATTTCATATGGACCTTCTTCTGCTATCTTTGGTGTGTTTTTAACAATTATGTTACTTGCAACCACATTATCAGTACCATAAACTTTTCTGGTGTATGCAACTAATTCAGAACCTATTTGTCCAAAAGCTCCTGTTACTAAAATCTTTTTCATGTTCTTACCTCCTGATAAATTTGCTTATCACAAATTTGTATGGAATAAAATTTAATTAAATATCTCTATTTATTAATATTGCATAGTGATATTTTCATTATTCACACAATGAATATTATAGTCTTATATACATCCAGTTTTCAAGTCCTACATTTAGGGTTTTTTAAATTTTATTAAAAAAATCTGGGTACAATACTCCCAGATTAATTTATAACATCAACAATAAATATTGTTAATTCGTCCATTAAGTTTAATTTATGCTCCAAAATCCTCTTCTCAGAATCCCTGTGTGCAAAAATATCTATTACCGGTCTTAGTGGCATTGCGTTATGTATTTCTGATACTCTTCCTATTTCTCCAGTGCTTAATAAAACTGTAGCTCCTATAGGATACATAGCCACATTTTGCACAAAATTCTTTGTTAAAGAAGGGTCTGCAATAACACCATTGCTGTTAATAATGTATTCTGCTGCTTCATGTGGAAGAATTCTACCCCTGTAAACACGGTTTGCAGTAAGTGCATCATATATATCACATATAGTTACAATCCTGGCAAAAACATTAATATCATTTTCTTTTAAATGGAGGGGATATCCATTTCCATCCCAGTGTTCATGATGCTGGAGTGCAATATTAGCTGTAACCATGTCAAAATTTGAACTATTTTTTATTATCTCATATCCATAGGTCGTATGACTTTTCATAATATTAAATTCTTCCTCTGTAAGTGGTCCAGGTTTTAAAAGAATCTCTGTTGGAATTTTTCCCTTACCAATATCATGAAGCATTGCACCTAAACCCAGTCTGAAAAGATTTTTATTATCAAGCTCTAAATTTTTCCCCATTATTATGGAGTAAATACACACATCTATGGAATGTAAGTATGTATAATTGTCCATCTCTCTAATAGAACTTAATCTTAAAAAAGTTTGAGAATCCTGAAGGACCTTGTCCACAATGGCCTCAACTACTTCAGCAACAATCTTAATATCAATAGCGTGAGCATTTTTCACTTTATACAAAACATCCTTTATTGCATTGAAAGCTTCTTGATATATAACATCACTTTCACTAGTCTGCATATCTATGATGTCAGAACTAACACTACTATTTTTGTCAATAGCTATTTCAATTACTCCATACAACTCCAATTTCCTAATAAATTGCTGCTTTAATATTGTTCCTTCTGCAAGCAACAGTTTACCATACTTATCAAAAATATTCTTATGGACTTTCATACCTGGCTCTAAGTCTAATACCTTGACCTTCTCCATAATCTCACCTACCAAATAAGAAATTCTACATATATTTGCATATTCCTTCTTTTCAACCATAATTTTTTAGACTTTACATCTTTGTGAATAACACACTAAGGTGCGTCATTTGCAAAGACCTAAACTAATGTTTATGGGAGGGTTATAAAATTTATCTATTGACATCCATATTCGGTAAATATATAATAAAGTCCTTGTTTAACTTACAACCCATCTATATTTTTCAAATTAAATAAAACTCAAACGAGGTGATAGGATGATTGAAGTTGACTCCTTAAGTAAAAGCTTTAAGGTTGCAAAGCGAGGCGCTGGTATTGGTGCTGCAGTTAAGTCCATATTCAATCCTCAATACACTACAACCAAGGCATTAGATGATGTCTCCTTTAAAATTAATGAAGGCGAAATAGTCGGTTACATAGGTCCTAATGGAGCGGGCAAATCTACCACCATCAAAATCATAAGCGGTATATTAGTACCTGACAGTGGAAAATGCAATATTCTTGGAAATACACCCTGGATAAATAGAGTAAGTCATGTGAAAAACATAGGTGTAGTATTTGGTCAGCGCTCACAGCTATGGTGGGACGTGCCTGTTATTGATTCTTTTAATTTACTAAAGGATATTTATAAAATCCCAGAAATAGCCTTTAATGACAACCTTGAGCTTTTAACAACCACTCTAGATTTATCAAACCTGCTTTCAACTCCAGTTCGTCAATTAAGCTTGGGACAGAGGATGAGGTGTGAAATAGGTGCTTCTCTACTGCATAATCCAAAAATACTTTTTTTAGATGAGCCTACTATTGGTCTTGATGCTGTTTCAAAAATAGCAGTCCGGAACTTTATAAAAACCATAAATAAAGAAAAATCGGTTACTGTAATATTAACCACCCATGACATGAATGATATTGAAGCCTTGGCAGAAAGAATCATATTAATTGGCAAGGGACAAATACTTTTAGATGGCACATTATCTGAGCTAAAAAGCAGATTTGTTAATCACAAGACAGTAATTGTTGATTTTGCAGATAATAATGATGATATACATATTGAAGGCACTACCACTATTTCAAGGTCTAAGGAAAGACTGACCCTGTCTGTTGACTTGGAAAGAATCAAGGTATCTGAGGTTATTGGATTATTATCAGATAAACTGGATATTTTGGATGTTTCCATAGAAAGCCGCCCTATTGAAGAAATTATTGTGGATTTATATAGGGAGTATCAGATATGAGAGTTTATTATTCCTTGTTTAAAATGAGACTTCTTAAAGGACTTCAATACAGGGTGGCGGCTCTGGCAGGAGTTTCAACCCAGTTTTTCTGGGGTTTTATATATATAATGATTTTCCAAGCCTTTTATGGAAGTACCTCAATAGAGCAGCCTATTTCTCTAAGGGAATTAATACAAGTCACTTGGCTTCAGCAAAGTTTTTTAGTATTTATAATGCTCTGGATTAGGGATAATGAACTGTTTAATCTTATAACCAGTGGAAATATAGCATATGAGCTCTGCCGTCCCACAGATTTATATGGTCTTTGGTATGCAAAACTTATAGCTCAAAGACTGTCTGGTGCTATACTTAGATGTTTTCCAATAATAATTATAGCCTCTTTACTTCCCTATCCATACACCTTTTCATTACCCCAAAGCTTACCTGCCTTTATATTGTTTATCATTACACTAGCACTAGGGTTAATTTTAATTGTATCGATTTCAATGCTTATATATAT
>JARDZI010000224.1 GCA_029240935.1 Clostridiales bacterium | reverse complement strand
ATGGAGCCTTATAATGACCGTTTTAGTGAGTTTGGTTTTGATGGTTTAATCAAATGTGTGTTTTCAGGTTATGAAGCAAGGCTTTGCTCAGGTGTAAAAGTAGACACGCATGAACTTAGATTACACCCATACTTATTTCCTGTTGGCCTAGGTGGGCTGCCAACCTTTATGGAAGGCGGAAATCCAACCTTGGATGCTAAAAAATACTGGATAAACATTCGACGGGCTTTATTACGGGAGCCTATTGATAGAATTGGACTAGGTGGATATCTACATCTGGTAGAACCTTATCCGGATTTTTGTGATTACATTGAAAAGATTGCAGATGAATTCAGATTAATAAAAGAACTCCATAGTAATGGAAAGCCCTATCAAATTAAGACTAAAGTGGCAGTGCTGCACAGCTGGGGTAAACTAAGAGCCTGGACCTTGTCCGGTCACTTCCATGAAACCTTTATGCATGATTTAATTCATGTAAATGAAGCTTTATCAGGATTACCAATAGAGGTCCAGTTTATTGATTTTGAAGATATTCGTCAGGGAAAACTAATGGATATTGATGTGGTGATTAATGCCGGCTATGCAGGTTCAGCTTGGAGCGGCGGAAAGCATTGGCATGACCACAAATGTGTAGAAATACTGACCCAATGGGTACATGAAGGTGGTACTTTTATTGGAATCAATGAACCTTCAGCCATTGAAGGTTACGATAACTTTTTCAGAATGGCCCATGTGCTTGGAGTTGATAAAGATACAGGTTCAAGAATAAGCCATGGAAAATGGAAACATACTGCTGAGGAGATAAAAGGTTTGATACCTGAGGGAGCTTGTATAAAATCAAAGGAAGGCATTTACCTTACCGATGGATCAGCTGAAGTACTTAAGGAATCAAAGGATATGTTAACGCTGACATCCAATACCTTTGGTAAAGGAAAGGGTATCTATTTATCGGCCTTTGAGTTCAGCTTAGAAAATACACGATTGATCCTTAATATCATTCGTTTTGCAGGTAATGAGTTAAAAGAAACCAAGTATATAACTGATAATTTATATACAGAGTGTGCTTATTACCCTGAAAGTAAAATATTAGTTGTAATAAATAACAGTGATAAACCACAAACAACTGCAGTTGAAACAGAATTTGGAAAACATACAGTGGAATTGGAACCTTATGATACTGCTATCTTAAATATATAGATAACAAAACTCAAAGTTTAATTAGGTGATTGAATCAGGGCTGTTGCACAATAGTAAGTGCGGCATAAAATAACTATATACGACTTTATTTTAAATAACAGTTGATGGACCAACCCTCGTCCATCAACTGTTATTTAAAACATTGAATAATGCTATCGCATTATTAGAAAAGCTTAGCTAACGGCCCAAATTAAGCAAGGACTTAAACAAAGTTGCTTTCTAAACAAAAAACACACTTCCACGTCATTCAGAGTCCTCCGCGTCTTCCGAGTTTAATTTTTGCTTGCGCTGCATTTTTCGGTTATTGTGAGTTTAAGGCATAAGTTATTTATGCAACAGCCCCTTTTTAAATTTTTAGTGTGGATTGATATAGATATGATTATTAAGATATAGAATGGAGATTTGCTATGATTACACCTGATAAATTATCTATAAAAATAAATAAAGAATTTAAAAATCCAATGATCCTTCAAAGGGCAGATCCTTGGGTCTATAGGCATACAGATGGTTATTATTATTTTACTGCTTCTGTTCCTTCATATGATTGTATTGAGCTAAGAAGATCAGCAAGTATCCAAGGTTTAGGAAATGCCTCACCAAAGGTAATATGGAATAAACATGAAACAGGAGTAATGGGAGCACATATATGGGCACCTGAAATCCATTTTATTAATAATAAGTGGTATATTTATTTTGCAGCCGGTAATGCTGAAGCTATTTGGGATATACGCATATATGTACTTGAAAACTCATCGTCTAATCCTCTTGAAGGTTCCTGGGAAGAAAAAGGACAGGTTAAAACAAACTGGGAATCCTTCGCATTAGATGCCACAACCTTCGAACATAAAGGAGTAAGATATTTAGTCTGGACACAGAACGATCCTAAGGGCCCTCAAGGTACAAATTTATATATTGCTGCTATGGAAAATCCATGGACAATAAGTGGAAAACAAGTCATGATATCTAAGCCGGAATATGAGTGGGAAAGGATTGGACACTGGGTTAACGAGGGACCTGCAGTACTTAAAAGAAATGGGAAAATATTTATAAGCTATTCAGCAAGTGCTACAGATCATAACTATTGTATGGGCTTATTAAGTACCTCAGATTCAAGTGATTTATTAGACCCAAATTCCTGGAACAAGTCACCAAAGGCCGTTTTTGAAACAAGTATAGAGAATAATCAATATGGCCCTGGGCATAATAGTTTCACTGTTTCAGAAGATGGTACTTATGATATATTAGTTTATCATGCAAGAAATTATAAGGATCTACAAGGCTCTCCCCTTGCCGATCCTAATCGTCACACCCGTGCTCAAAGGTTAAATTGGAATGAAGATGGAATCCCAAACTTTGGAGTTCCGGTAGAAGATTAAATAACTATAAATGAACTAATTTTTAATAGAAATATGGCTTTTGACTTCATATATAAGGACAAGTGATGATTGAGATTGCTTATCCTTATTGTGCTTTGTTTGTAGTATTATAAGAATAGTTTACACTGGGACTTGTTAGCAATAAATGGTGTAAATTGCATAGTTTGTAAACGTATATGATTAGATTTGAATTGAAGCACTGTTTATAATGAAATTAACATTTATAATACTCTATAATTTTGCAAAGGGGGACAAGGATGAGAAAAATTATTGTTAATAAAAAGTTAACCGCTAAATTTCTTTCAGCATTTATGGCAGCAAATTTATTTGCAGGTGCAGTGAATGGAAATGGAATAATGGCAAGTGCAGCGGAAGATACACCTCTGTATAAGTTTGACTTTGGAGATGGACCGTTAAAGAGTGGCTATACTCAAGTCCAAAGTACAACTGCATACTCAGAAAGTGCAAAGTATGGGTTTTCTGAGGTTTCAAAGGTAAGTTCGGGAAGTACAACGGATACAGATTCTTTGAAGGCGGATTATCTGATTTCAGATGGAACAACTTTTAATGTAGATTTACAGCCCGGTGATTACAAAGTAAACGTTATATTTGGCGATACTGCTTCAGCTACAACCGTTGATGTAGGTGTTGAAAGACAGTTTGGAAAGGATTATAACGGTGCAGACACTTACTTATTAAATATGATTAAGCTATCTGCAGCTCAAGCAGCGGCAGGGGAGTTTCTAGAGAGAAGTTTCACGGTTTCCTTGATAGATAATCAGTTAAACCTTGATTTTATAGGAACTGCTGCAAAAATAAACGGATTAGAAATATATAAATTGCCAGAAAGAGCAGCAGGTACTGTTCCCACAGTATATTTAGCATCTGATTCAACGGTTCAGACTTATGATTCTTACTGGAAACCGCAGGCTGGTTGGGGACAGATGGTTAACAAATTTTTTACAGATGACGTAAACATTGATAACAGAGCAATTGGTGGAAGAAGTTCCAGATCCTTTATAAGTGAAGGAAGATTGGATGTTATTCTTAGTGAAATAAAGCCAGGAGATTACTTATTGCTTCAGTGGGGGCATAATGATGCCACTTATTCAAGACCTGAGAGATATGTATCTGAAGCAGATTTTCCAACTTATATTAAGATGTATATTGATGGAGTCCGTCAAAGAGGAGCAACTCCTGTTTTAGTTACTCCGGTAGCAAGAAGAAGCTTTGATCCTGCAACTGGCATATTTAACATAAGCTTTGGCGGTTACAGGCAGAAGATGATGGAGTTATCCCAGAGCATGAACGTTCCATTGATAGATCTAGGATTAAAAAGTAAATTATTCCTGGATAACTTTGGAGCAGAAGGAAGTAAATCAATATTCTTGCATGTACCAGCTGGAATCTATGGTGCCTTCCCAAATGGCTCCGCTGATGATACTCACTATCAAGAGTTTGGAGCAATTCAAATGGCCAGGCTTGTATCTGAAGGGGTAAAAGAATTAAATTTAGGAATTGCGCAATTTGTAAAGGATATAGAACCCCCAGCTGAGGTACCGGCTGCACCACAGAATCTTACTTCAGGCAAGATAGGAAGTTCAACTATAGCAATGAGCTGGGCTGCTGTAGAAGGTGCCGATATTTACTACATCTACAGACAGAAGCAGGGAGACAGTGAGTTCAGTAAAGCTGGGACAAGCACTATAACGCAATTTACCGACGTAAACGCAGCACAGGAAACTACTTATTCTTATAGAGTTGTAGCAGTAAACGGTAAAGGTGAGTCCTTACCATCAAATACTATTACTGCAACGACAAAAGCTCCAGGATTCAGGTTTGACTTTGGTGTACCTGGAAGCCCTGTTCAAGAAGGCTTTATTGAAATACCTTATAATCTTGAATACACCGTGGAAAGAGGCTATGGGCTATCTCCAGCAGTAGGTAATGGCCGTGACCGTGGTGTTGTAACTGGTTATAATGATATGCAAAGAGACTTCATATTAGGTACCACAGAATTTAAACTGGATGTACCAAATGGAGACTATACAGTTAAAATAACGGTAGGGGACGGAATAGGAACAGCTAAAAATGTACTATCTGCAGAGGGGAAAGGTCTAGGAACCTTTACAACTAAATTAGGTGAGAAATTAGTAGATGTACGAGTGGCGGATGGACAACTTAACATTGGTTCTGACGGTTGGTTAAATGGTATAGAAGTTACTGCAATTCTTCTTGCCCCAACAGGCTTACGTTCCTATGAAAAGATCTTAGGTGAGAATCCAAGTGTTGTACTTGCATGGAATCCTGTAGAAGATGCAGCCAGCTACAACATTTATAGAAAAAGCGATACAGATCTGGACTTTGTTAAAATCGGAAATGTATCTGCCGATGAAGAAACAAAGTTTTATGAGCAAACTGCAAATTTAGGATCAAAATACCTATATAAAGTTACTGCATTAACCAGTGATGGTTATGAATCCGGTGAAAGTAATATAGAAGAAGTTGTAATGATAGACCCAAATGCTCCACTGCCAGCAGCACCTACAGGCTTAGCGGTTTCTGCCATAAGCAAGAATTCTGTGACTATAGGCTGGAGTGCTGTAGCTGAGGCTGTTGTATACAATGTTTACAGAGCTAAGTCTGAAAATGGAACCTATAGTAAAATAGGCGATACAAAAGAGCTTCAATATACTGATAACACAGTAACTACTAATGTTCATTATTACTATAAGCTTCAAGCGGTAAGTGCAGGTGGACCTTCAGAGCTTTCCCAGTTCTTAAGGACAGATGTTGCAGTGTCTTTACAAAGACAAATGGAGAATCTGACAGATAGAGCACTTAGAGCAACGAAGACAGAAAATGGAGTTTATTTAAGCTGGAGATCACTAATAAATGATCCTCAGGATATGGCCTTTAACATCTATAGAGATGGACAAAGAATAAACTTTGCTCCGGTAGCAAATAGCACAAATTATCTCGATGCAGCGGGAACATTGGATTCAACTTATAATGTAAAGGCTGTAATTAATGACGTTGAACAGGCAACTGGTAACACTGTAAATGTACTGGCAAACAATTACTTTGATATAAGGCTAAATAAACCGGAAAACGGGTTCACTCCATTAGGAGAACAGTACACTTATCATCCTAATGATGCCAGTGTAGGAGACCTTGATGGTGATGGAGAGTATGAATTAGTTGTCAAATGGCAGCCTGACAGAGCCAAAGATAACTCTCATTCTGGTTATACCGGAGAAACTATCCTTGATGCCTACGAAATGGACGGTACTCAATTATGGAGAATAAATCTAGGAAAGAATATCCGTTCAGGAGCTCACTAT
>JARDZI010000223.1 GCA_029240935.1 Clostridiales bacterium | reverse complement strand
ATACTTGCAAGTACAATTATTAGCCATGATAATACCCACTATAAGAATATGAAGAGAATACATGAGCTTTGTATTGAAAAGGGTGTTAGAGATAAATTGATAATTGCTGCAGGAGGAACACAAGTAGCTAATGAGCTCGCAGTGGAAGCAGGAGTGGATGCAGGCTTTGGAAGAGGAACAAAGGGAGTTCATGTTGCAACTCTACTTGTAAAAAAGAGAAGAGAACTTGAGGCTAAAGGATTAAGATAAGTATTTTTAGAATGGTTTGCATTGTCATTCAAAAGGATATTATACATTACCTTTAATATGAAACGCCACCTTATTTAGCACAATAACACTGTAGTGGCAGGTCGATCTGCTTCTGCCCGGGCAACAGCGTTTTATTATCGTTGCTTGTTATTACGAGAGTACCCAAAGCAGAAGTAGGTTAGCCTGCCACTACAGTTTCATCCTTTTTTGTGCCAGCATGCTGGCGTGTGAGTTAATATTAAAGTCAACGCCAAGGGCAGTGTCATACTGAATGTAGTGAAGGATCTTTTGTGATCCCTAGGCAAGATCCTTCACTACGTTCAGGATGACACAGGCACAGGTATTGGCTTTCATGGCAATGAAATAGCACCCAATATATTTATCCTGAAAGGGGTTTTTAATAATGAAGGCTGATGTACTTGTAGCTGAAATAGGGAGTACTACAACAGTTGTAAATGCATTTAATAGTATTCATGGTACAAATCCTGAGTTTATTGGACAGGGACAGGCTCCCACATCTGTAATTGATGGTGATGTAACTATTGGGTTAAGGAGTGCTATTGAGGACTTAAAAAAAGTTACAAAGTTTAACGAATTTTCATACGGGGAACTTCTTGCAACCAGCAGTGCTGCAGGAGGACTTAAAATGACAGTTCATGGACTTGTATATGATATGACTGCAAAGGCTGCCAAGGAGGCAGCACTAGGGGCAGGTGCCATTATTCACATGGTTACTGCTGGAAAGCTTAGAAGAACAGACTTAAACAAAATTGTGGAGATAAAACCCAATATAATACTTATTGCAGGTGGTCTTGATTATGGAGAGAGGGACACAGCTCTTGAAAATGCAGAGAAAATACTGAAGTTAAACCTGGGAATTCCCGTTATATATGCAGGTAACTGTGAAAATCAGGAGGAAATAAGAGAAATATTCAAGAGCTATAATTCTAAGCTATATATAGTTGACAATGTATACCCTAAGGTAGATATGCTGAATGTTGAGCCAACAAGAAGGGTTATTCAAAGTGTATTTGAAGAGCATATTGTTCACGCTCCAGGAATGACAAAGGTTAGAGATATGGTTACAGGACCGATTATTCCAACTCCAGGGGCAGTTATGGAAGCAGCAAAGGTATTAAAAGAAGAAATAGGAGATCTGATGATTATAGATGTTGGAGGTGCCACAACTGACATCCACTCTGTAACAGATGGGTCTGAGGAAATATCTAGAATTCTTATGGCACCTGAACCAACTGCTAAAAGAACTGTTGAAGGTGATCTTGGAGTTTATATTAATAGATACAATGTAATAGACAGAATTGGGGTTGAAAAGCTAAATAAGGATTTAGGCTTTGATGCAGCTGAAGCCCTTGAAACATACAATGCAATTCCAAAGAATGAAAAAGAAATAAAGCTTGTTGAAAGGCTTACTCTCGAGGCAGTTCTCACTGCTATTGAAAGACATGCAGGAAGTATAAGAAAGCTTTATGGAGAAGGGGCAGGAAGAAAAGCTGTGGCTGAAGGTAAGGATTTAACGCAAATAAAATATATAATTGGTACAGGAGGCGCACTTACTAGACTGCCAAACAGAATTGAGATAATGAAAAAAATCTCAACTAGTGGAAAAGGAACAGAACTATTTCCAACTGCTGAAGCAGAGGTATTGGTGGATAACAATTATATAATTGCATCATTGGGAGTATTATCAAGATTCTATCCAGAGGCAGCATTAAAACTAATGAAGAAAAGTTTGAAGATTGATAAAGAATAGTGGGGGGTTAACATGTATCCTAAGATAGAAATAAGCCAGTCAAAATTAAAGCATAATTCCAAAACGATGTGTGATTTATTTACTCCAAGGGGAGTAAGCATTATGGGAGTTACTAAATGCTTTTGTGCTATTCCAGAGGCAGCACAGGCTATGGTTGATGGAGGCATCTCCATGCTTGCAGATTCAAGAATAAACAACTTAAAGAGACTGGCAGAAATACCTGTAAAAAAGGTTTTATTAAGACTACCTATGCATAATGAAATAGAGGATGTTGTAAGATATGCTGATTATAGTTTAAATTCTGAGCTTTCAACTCTTAAGCTATTAGGTAAAGCAGCAGTTTCTTTAGGTAAGGTTCACAATATAATAATAATGGTGGATCTTGGGGACTTAAGAGAAGGAGTTTGGGCTGAGGATATTGATAAGTTTACTTCTGAAGCTGTAAGAATTAGTGGAATTAAAATAAAAGGTTTTGGAGCTAACCTTACTTGCTATGGAGGAGTTATTCCTGATGAAACTAATCTTGGTAATTTAGTGAAAATTTCTGAGAAAATGAAGGAAAAATACAACCTTGAAATTGAAATAGTATCAGGTGGAAATTCAAGCAGTGTTTATTTAATGAGTGAAAACAGATTTCCTTCAGGTATAAATAACTTAAGACTTGGTGAAATTTTGTTACTTGGCAGGGAGACAGCCTATGGTAAAGTAGTTAATGGTATGCATAGGGATACTTTTACCCTCAAGGCAGAAATAATAGAATTAAAGGACAAACCATCGGTTCCAATTGGAAATATAGGCATGGATGCATTTGGTAACATTCCAAGCCATGAGGATAGAGGTATTATTAGAAGGGGAATTATTGCAGTTGGAAGACAAGATATAGACCCAGATGGTTTATTTCCCACTGACAATAAAATTGATATACTTGGGGCAAGCAGCGACCATACTATTCTTGACGTAACAAATTCAAGCTCTGAGTATAAGGTAGGGGACATAGTAGAGTTTCATATGGACTATAGCTGCCTGCTCAGAGCATCAACTTCTGAATATGTTGATAAGATAATGGTTGATTAATATTTTAAATATCTTTAAAGCAGTGAGAATTTATACTCATTGCTTTTTTTATAAAAACTGAAAATTTCTGTTCATTTTTTTATTAAAATGCAATATTATAAACTTAAGAGATATTTTAATAGATGGTGATATGATGGAAATTGAATATAAGAAATTGGAAACCAGTGATTATGATTTCGTTTCTAGATTAGTTGAGCAGAACTTAGGTGATGTTATTACACATAGCTTTAATGGATACTTTAATAATGTGCTTTTTTTTAACAGAGCAATGGAGACAGGAAATTCCTATGTGATTTTTTATAATAATGCTCCCTGCGGATTTATCTGGTATTCATTAAAGGGAATAAGACTTCATATTAATACAATCATTATAGACAAGGAACATCAAAGTATAGGTATTGGAGGTAAAATATTCAAAGAACTAGAGGATAAAGCTAAGGAATCAAAAATACCATATTTGCAGCTAGGTGTTCAGGGCGTAAATAAAAGAGCAAGAGATTTTTATAAAAAGCATGGATTTAAGGATATTGGATACATGAATGAATTTGATACCTACTATATGGAAAAGAGGATTTTATAATTGGGATATGTATTAAAAATAGTGAAAATAATAATCACAATGTAGGGGCGAACAGTGTTCGCCCGTTGTTATGCAGCCTCATATAAATATAGATAGAATAATTGGTACTTCTCGGGCGAACACTGTTCGCCCCTACAGAGAAAGTAAACAGAAAGAGTATATGTTATAATAAATGGATAAATTAATGAAGCAAAAGATGGAGGTATTTTTTTATGAAACCACTGGCTAATAGGATTAGACCTGTGATATTAGAGGATGTGTTTGGCCAGGAGCATTTGCTAGGTTCAGGCAAGATATTAAACAGGATTATTTCTTCTGGAAATATAACGAATATGATATTTTATGGACCTCCAGGGACTGGAAAGACAACAGTTGCAAATATTGCAGCTCAAGTTTCAAATAGAACTTTGTACAAGCTTAATGCTACAAATGCATCAGTTAAGGATATTAAGGAAATTGTTGATGAGTTAGATACATTAATGACTCAAAATGGAGTTATACTTTATCTGGATGAGATACAGAACTTTAACAAAAAACAACAACAATCTCTATTGGAGTTTATTGAAAACGGAAAAATAACACTTATTGCTAGTACAACAGATAACCCTTATTTCTATATATATAAGGCTATATTAAGTCGTTCAACAGTATTTGAATTTAAACCCTTGGGAAAAGAAAGCATTTATAAGGGCCTTGTTAGAGCAATAGAAATTGAAAACAAGGATAGGAGTACAGCCATTGAATATGATAAAAAGGCCATAGAATATATTGCTGAGGTAAGTGGGGGAGACTTGAGAAAAGGGATTAACTCCTTGGAATTAGCAATAAACTCAAGAAATAAAACTGAAAATATATATTTAGATATAAACTCAGCATATGAGTGCACTCAAATAAAAATCATGAACTATGATAGAGATGGTGACAGCCATTATGATACATTAAGTGCATTTCAAAAGTCAATTAGAGGAAGTGATCCTGATGGAGCAATTCATTATCTTGGAAGACTTATAAAATCTGGGGATTTAATCTCTATAGTGAGGCGATTACTTGTAATTGCAGCTGAAGATATAGGACTTGCTTACCCTAATGCTATTTCTATTGTTAAAAGCTGTACAGACTCAGCATTACAGCTAGGATTTCCTGAAGCAAGAATACCCCTTGCAGAAGCCGTTATACTTCTTGCCACAGCTCCAAAGTCCAACTCCGCAAATATTGCGATTGATAAGGCATTAGCTGATATTGATTCTAAGGACATAGGTGATATACCAAATTATCTGAAGGATGGACATTACTCTGGAGCGGAAAAATTAAATAGAGGTGTTGAATACAAATATCCACATAATTATGAAAACAACTATGTATTACAGCAATATCTACCTGATAATATTAAAAATGCATCCTATTATGCTCCAGGAAAAAATAAGATGGAACAGGGTGTCCATGAGTATTTAAAAAGAATTGGAGCAGTTAAATAATAGTAATAAACCAGAATATTTATGGTAAAAAAAATAAACAATATAGGAAAAGAATAATAATAAAAATCAATAAAATATTTGGTATTAATGTTGACAAGATTAGTCGGCTATGATATTCTTAATTTGGATAAAACATATCGTTTTACTCTGAATTGAGGTGATAAAATGAAATTAACGACAAAGGGTAGATATGGAGTAAAAGCCATGTTCGAACTGGCACTTCATTATCAGACAGGAACTGTTTCAATTAAAGAAATATCAGAAAAAATAAATGTATCTGATTATTATTTGGAACAATTATTTTCTAATTTAAGAAAAGCTGGACTTATTAAAAGTATTAGGGGTGCCCAAGGAGGGTATATACTGGCTAAACAGCCTGAGTCTATTTCAGTTGCAAACATTTTCAGTGTATTAGAAGGTCCAATTGAAATATCGGATTGTGTAACTGAGGATGAATCTCACTGCTCTAATATGGATTATTGTGCAACTAGATTGTTATGGATTAAAATAAGTGACAGTATAAGTCAGGTTACTAATTCCATATCACTTCAAGATATGCTAAATGATTATAATGATATGAAACTTTCAAGATTAAAAATGGAGGAAAAATAAATGGAACAAAATAAATTGGTTTATATGGATTATTCTGCAACTACATATACAAAGCCAGAGGTGCTTGAGGAGATGCTTCCATATTTTACTGAAAAGTTTGGCAATCCTTCATCCATATACACCTTTGGCAGAAGGTCAAAATCAGCAGTTGAGGAAGCAAGGGAAAAAGCTGCTAAAGCTATTGGAGCTATTAAGGATGAAATTTATTTT
>JARDZI010000222.1 GCA_029240935.1 Clostridiales bacterium | reverse complement strand
CAATTGTTTTATACTTATATAATTCGACACAAATTAGAAAAATCCTTTTTGTAATATAAAAAAAGCTGCTGACATAATATGTATGTCAACAGCCTGAAAAATAAAAAGAACCCAAAAGGGTTCTTTTTATTTTATATTGATGTTTTTATTACTTCTTCATAATCTCTGATTCTAATATTTTCATAGAACACATCCAGAATTTCTGTATAACTCTTTCCAGCTCTTGCTAGACCAATTACTCCATATTGACTCATACCAACACCGTGTCCAAAGCCTCCACCATAGATTGTAATACTTTTTAAGCTGCTTCTTTGAAGCTGTCTATCTATTATAAAAAAGGGAGAGGGGAAGGCTTTAAAGTTCTTGACTTCTTTACCATATATTGGGGTAATAGTGAATTCCCCAGGAGTAAGCAGCTTTTTAATATTTTGCTCCCTTTCCACCCTGTAGGTTCCAATATCTGAGACTATTGTCATTTCTAATATGTTACCTGCAATACCTCGTTTACTTATATACAAATCTTGAATATTTCCTATACCTTCCTGTGGTATTATGGTGCTTCTATAAATTCCGAGATACCATTTCTTCTTAAAGGATTTAGGAGACTTTATATATCTATCATATATACTTGAGTTGATGGTTTCTTCCAAAAGGTTACCATCAATAGTGATCATCCATCTAAAATAAGGTGAATTAGAATCATAGGATTCTATTGTCCAATTCTTAAAAAACTCTGTTGCTTTGGTTTCATCAGAGAGATCATCTATTCCTGTTCCTGTATAGTCCTTGAAGGTTAAATAGGGCTCTGGGTTTGTCTCCTTATATCCATTATCCTCATAATATATTTGGTTAAAGGGAGCACCAACTCCTGAAGAGGTTGAATAGTACTTTGCATCGATTATTTTACCTCCATGTGTCATAACAAGACCCTTTGTTTCTTCTATTGCCTGATCACATAATTCAATAGCGGGAAGGGAGTTGTAAACTTGGCTCATTGTAGTATCATCTACGTGAAAACCAATGCCAGTAAACCTTCCAGCAAGCATATCTGACAATACATAGGTTCTAGCCGCAACTGCTTGCACCTTGTAGCCTACAAGTCCTCCAGATGAAAGCATCTCACCTGGAACTACATATCTTAAATATTGTTCAAGATCAATAGTATTTATGGCATTTAAAGAATTATCCCTTATAAATATTTCAAAGCTTCCATAATATTGAGGTACATATCCATTTGTTCTTTTTAGGGAGCTTATTACCATTGGATATTCCTCAGAACCTGGATAAACATATATTTTGTTTTTAGATTGGCCTAGTGTAGCTTTAAAGGTGTTTTCCTTTTTGTTTATTGTATATATGGACAGTTCAATTGTATTATCCCTGTATTCTACTTTTAATTGCTCATTTCTTTTTGTTTGATAGTCCTTATCGTTAAAACGAATCTTAATTCCTCGTGCTGAAGAAAAGGTAAGTATTGAATGATCACGGGATGAAAAATCATAGTTAGATATACCTACTCTAATTGAATCAATATCTATTGAATTAACAATGACAAGGTTGATATTGCCATCACTATCCCCAATGAATTTATAATCTGAGGCTCCGGTTATTACACTATTTGAGGGCATTGTAAGGAGAGTTTCATTTTCAATTTTAACATAGGGTAATCCAGGACTTAGTTTAAGTGTTTTTCCATCCTCAAGAACAACAGTTTCATCATCCTTTGTAAATATTTTACCTGAGTAAACGCTGCATGGGGTAATGGATTGTATCCTTGAACCTTTAAGACTTACATTGTATGCAATGGATTCTGGTAATTGAAGACTTTTTTTAACTTTTATCCATTTAATATTTTTCCCATATCCAAGCTTCAGTGAAGTGCTTTCTGAGGTCTCTTTACGATCAAGAACAATACCACTTTTTATATTCCTTGGAATAAAAAATAGAAAATATATTATACCTGCAATTATGGTTAGTAGAGCTAAATATATAAAAAAGTATTTAAGATACCTAATTTTTCTTCTCCGGTTTCTCCTCAAAAAAATCACCTCGTTTTAGATTTATGCTATTTTTGCATAGTACTCTATTATTCAAATAATGCATTATGCATTAAGAAAAATTCAATTTAATTTATGGTGTCAAATTATTATTTATCTAAATTTTAAAAAAATTGGGACGTACATGGGAACTTTCTCCCTATAAAATATCATAGCACATATAAAAGTGTAAATTCAAATAGAATAAAGTCGAAGTTTATAATAATTGGTCCATAAAAGCTATGAACCCTTTTGCCTAGGACTTCTTTTTTTATCTTTTGCATCCTTGTAAAAGTATTTATATATACAACCAACTAAAAAAACTAGGCTTATTGCTCCAAATGGTGGATAAAGTAGCTTTATTAGATTTGAAAATCCGATAAATGAAACAGGTATTGAAAATAGGATTACTGCAAGCAGGGATATAGTATATGGTATTTTTAAGGAGTATTCAAATCTTTTTGATAAGCTATATAAGTTTCCAATCTCTGTTGAAAACATTTCCAGCCAAATAACTATTGTAATGACAAGAGGAAGTATATATCCAAAGCCTTTAGCAATAAAAAGATTGGGTATTTCATTATAGAAGCTTTTAGGATAATACATTAATATTGAGAAATTTATTACAAGAGCCAGTATTGTAAGCAAAATGCTTCCAATAACACAGCCATTTATAAAATGCTTCTTTATCTTGCTACCTGCCACAATTGGGCATATGACACCTGTGGCTACAATTAAATTAAAGGAGGAGTACAATATAGAGGAAATAAGCCATCCATCCTTAACATTTGGTACACTAAGGAGCTGTAATCTGATACTAGTGTCTGATTTTGTTGATAAAATTACTATTAGGCCTAAAATAAGTATTACAGTTGTGGAGAGGGGAACTATTGCAGCATTAGTGATTATTATACCTTTGGTGGAGAATGCGGCAACTAAAAAAGCTAATACTGACATTAGTATTATTCCCCAAAATCTATCTATTCCAATATACTCTTTCAGCATTGCTCCACCACCTGATAACATTATTGTGTTTCCTCCAAAAATAAAAAATGTTAGTAATAGGTCAACAAGCCATCCGAATTTCTTACCAAATACAGCTTCAACAATATCTCTATAGGATTTATATTTATGTTTAAAGCATAAGTTAACTATAACTATAGAGAGGATTATGTACATTACTCCACATAATAATATGCCCAAGAAACCTTTAATTCCATACAGCCCAAAAAATTGCAGTATCTCCTGTCCTGAGGCAAGGCCTGCTCCTACGATAGTGCCAACAAATACAAAAGCAATCTTTAAATCATCCTTCATCTAATTTCTCCTAAATAATGATACACCAAAGTATATTATTATTTTTCATAAAAAATGCAGCAAAGTGGAATAAGCTGCATAAGGTTTTCTATAATAAAAAGGTGTATATTTTGTAATACTATTATTAAATAATTTGAGTAGGTGATTGGTGTGAAAAAAATCGTAATTTTATTACTAATATTTACAATGTTGCTTGCCACAGGATGTCCTGGAGGAGAAACACCTAAAAGTAATGATAATAAGACTGAGGTTAAAAAGATTGATGAGGATGCTGCAAAGGAATTTATGGATAATTATATGAGATATAAGCTAAGTGGAAACAATTTAGCTTTGAATTCCTTTTATAGTGATGAAATAAAAGAAAAAACAAGCAGTGTACCTGAAACTAGAAATCCAGGTCCTGTTGGATTTAAGCTTGAGGAAGGTGAAGCTAAGGAAGAAAAACTGGAGTTCAAAGCCCATATTTATAGTGCCTCAACAGAAACACCATATTTTTCTGATGATACTTACAAGTATACTATAAAGCTTGAAAAGGGAAAAATGATGATTGATAAAATAGAAAAGGAAAAAAGTATTGAGCTGTTTTCTAAGGAAAATACAATATATAAAAGGGAGGGAGACAAGGTTGAAGGAGAGCCAGTAATAACATTAGAAGACCTACCTTTGTTTACGACTCCTAAAGGGGCAGGAGAGGGCAAATACAATGTTCCTAGAAGCTCCTTTGGACCCTGTGCTATATCACCAAATAGTAAGAGCTTTATAGTATCCAGTAGTGGTGAGGATAATGGATTTATTGCAGATATTAAGATGAAGGATTCGGAAGAGGCTGTAAGCCTTCAAGGGGGAGAAGGAGATAAACAGAAGCAGGGTGGTGGAGGGCAGCAGGCTGGGGGATCCCAGACAGAAGGCCAAGGGCAACCGAAAAAAAGTAATGCCAATATTTCTTTAAAACCAATTGATCTTTATTTAAATACAAAAATAACTGGTATTTCATTTGCCCCTAATGGGAAAATGTTAGCAGTTGAAATAATTCCACCAGGAGGATTAACAAGAGTAAATCTTTATAAGGGAGAGAATTGGGAGCAGATTAAATCTGATATCGACAAGCATTTTGTGAAGGATAGGTTTTCTGTAAAAAACCCATACTTTGTTGAGGATAGCAAGATGGTTTTCACTGTGGAGCCTATAAAGGATGCAACTTCAGAGGAACAAACTCTTAAGGGAGAATGGGTTTATGATGTAAAAGGAGATAAGGTTGTTCAAATAAAATAAAATATCAGGATCAATCTGGTTTATAATTCCAATCCTTGATCCTGATATAAAATACAGGGAAATAAAAGTTAGGGGAGATTTTTAAATATTAGTTAATACTTGATTTTTGGAAATGTTGTGGTATTAAACCTGTTCTAATCACCCTTATTGTATTTATACTTATTAAATTCGTATAAATTTATTTTCTTATTTTTATTTTTTTAAATTTTTATTATTACCATCACTATTCTTGATCCGTTTATCTTTGTTTTTTTTGTCCTTATTGTCTTGTTTAGTATTCTTGCTCTTATCCTTATTTTTATCTTCATCATCATTATCTTTCATGCTATTATTCTTATCATTCTTATCGAGCTTATCACTATTGTCCTCATTATTTTTTTGTGAGTTATTTTCTTTTAAAGAATTATCCGGCTGGTTTTTATTTGAATTCTTATCCTGAGATTTACTATCCTTAGAAAGGATTTTCTTTACATTCTCATTAACTTTCTTAAAATCCAACTTTGAATCCTTTACCTCAGTCGTGCTTACAGCAACCTCTGAGCTATTATTATATATGCCTTCAACAGGTGCAATTAAATTTAGCCCTTCAACAGCCTGGTTAATAGGAAGATTCTTAATTTGACTAGCATTTTGTACTCCATCAACCTTTTCAACAGTACCTTTTCTACTAACATATAGCCGTACGTTCTTACTACCCTTAATATCCACGTAACCAACAATCTGGTTTGCATATGCAGTATAACCTGCAAAGCTTGTAAAAATAAATACTAAAATAGCAGCTGCAGCATAGGTAAGCATGGGTATTCTTCTATAAATGTTTTCTTTATATAAATCACCTATATTAACAATACCACGTTTCCTGAGCTTGAGAAATTCACCTGATTTGGTCATGACAATAACGTGGTCCTTATATAATTCCATTACCATTCCCTCTATCATAATTTACCTCCTTACAATATAAAATCCCTTATTGAATCCAATCTTTTATCACTAAATATTATAATAAGTGCAATAATGTATTTTCTCCACTCCTCAAGCATTCTTCGTGAAATATCTGCTATCAAAAGAATTTCCTTAATTGGTAGAAGATTGTTTCTCAATAGTTTATTAACAATATCTTTTTCTATGGATACTTCCTTTGCTGTATTTATTAATTTTTCTCGAGTATCCCTATGCTTTGGGGAGTTGCTTGCAAGATCTCCAATACTAATATCAAACTGCATTAATACATCCTTTAAAATTCTAATCTGATGAGTTCTGTCAAGTTGTTCATCAATATTGTTTTCATATTGGAGAGTGTTTTCAAATACTGAGGTATCAATTGGTACTTCGCTTCGGCTGCTTTTTCTAAAGTAATCAATTAGCCTGCGCTTAATAAGCATTTTGCAATAATA
>JARDZI010000221.1 GCA_029240935.1 Clostridiales bacterium | reverse complement strand
TAAACTTACCAAACATAGAATCAACCTTTCATAATATTATATTTCACCTGCAAAATGACATGCTACAAAATGTCTTGGTCTCACCTCTTTGGTTTCGGGAATCTCCTCTCCACAAATGTCCTTTACATATGGACATCTTGAGCTAAATTTACATCCGGGTGGAGTATTCACATTACTTGGAATTTCCCCGGAAATAGCCTCCATTTTCTTTCTTTTTGAAGGATTTGGTATTGGTATGGCTGCGAGTAATGCTCTTGTATATGGGTGACTAGGATAAGTAAATAAATCTTTCTTATCTGCCATTTCAACTAAGGAGCCTAAATACATAACACCAATTCTATTACTTATATGTTTTACAACACTTAAATCATGAGAAATAAACAAATATGATAATCCCATTTTTTCTTGAAGATCCATCATTAAATTTAGTATTTGGGATTGTATAGACACATCTAGAGCTGATACAGGTTCATCACAAATTACAAACTCTGGATTTAAGGCTAATGCCCTTGCAATGCCTATACGTTGACGCTGTCCCCCTGAAAATTGGTGAGGATATCTGTTAATATGGTAGGGTGATAATCCACAAACTTCAATAATTTCGCTTACTCGATCTCTATATTCTTGTCCTTTTTTTACTAATCCATGGGTCAGAATAGCTTCCCCTACAATTGAATTGACATTCATTCTTGGATTTAAGGAACTATATGGATCCTGGAATATTAGTTGCATTTGCTTTCTTAAGGGCTTCAGCTGCCTCTTACTAATATGAGAAATATCTTGATCCTTGAATATTATTTCTCCTTCAGTTGGTTCGTATAATCTTACTATTGTTCTTCCCAAGGAGGATTTTCCACAACCTGACTCGCCAACAAGACCTATGGTTTCACCCTTATATAAATCAAAGGATACTCCATCAACAGCTTTTACATTTCCTCCTGGACCTTTAAAAAGGTCACCTTTTATGGAAAAATATTTTTTTAAATTTTTAACCTCTAGAATTTTCTGTTCCATATTACCCCTCCTTATGGTCATATAAGAAACAACTTACAGAATGATCCTTGGTTATTTGAAAGGTTTCTGGTTGTTTCTTATGGCAAATACCCATAGCCTTATCACATCTTGGTGCAAAATAACAGCCCTCAGGTAAATCAAAGGGGCTAGGCACAATTCCTTCTATGGTGTGAAGTCTTTCCTTATCCTCATCTAAGCTGGGGATGGATTCTAATAATCCCACTGTATAGGGATGGCACGGGTTTGCAAATAGTTCTTCAACAGGAGCAGCTTCTACTACTTTTCCAGAATACATGACTAATACATGATCAGCCATTTGAGCTACGACACCTAGATTATGAGTAATAAGCATTATTGCAGTATTAGTCTTATTCTTTAGTTCATTCATAAGAGACAATATTTGAGCTTGTATAGTAACGTCAAGGGCAGTAGTAGGTTCATCTGCTATAAGAAGCTTTGGGTTACAAGCCAGTGCCATTGCAATCATCGCTCTTTGTCGCATTCCACCAGATAATTGATGGGGATAATCATTTACTACCCTTTCAGGTCGTGGAATACCTACTAGGGCTAACATTTCAATTGCTTTCTCATGTGCATGACCTTTATCCATTTTTTGATGCAAACTTAAAGCCTCAATAATTTGGTCTCCAATTTTAAATACAGGGTTTAAAGAGGTCATAGGCTCTTGGAATATCATTGATATCTCATTTCCCCTAATCCTTCTTATATCCTTATCTTCCATTACAGCTAATTCTTTGCCATCAAATAAAATAGAGCCACCAACAATTTTTCCTGGTCTATCTATAAGGTTTAAAATACTCATTGCTGTAACGCTTTTGCCACAACCTGACTCTCCAACTATTCCTAAGGTCTCACCCTTTTTAATTACAAAGGAACAGCCATCAACAGCCTTAACAATACCCTTATCTGTAAAAAAATGTGTTGATAAATTCCTTACTTCTAATAAATTATTCATACTCAGCACCTACCTTAACTCTTTTGGATCAAAGGCATCTCTAAGCCCTTCACCCAAAAGATTTATACTTACAACTGTCAACATAATCATTATTCCTGGAGGTAACCATAACCATGGCATATTTTGAAAAACATTTGCATTTCGGGCTCTTTCTACCATGTTTCCCCATGTTGGTGTTGGTGGTGTTACACCAAGTCCAAGGAAGGAAAGAGCTGCCTCTAAAAGAATACCAGTTGCCATGCCAAGTGTTGCACTAACAATTATATAAGATAATGTGTTAGGAACAAGATGTTTTATAATTCTAGACCAATCGGATATTCCTAAAACCTCAGCTGCCTGCATAAATTCCTGCTCTCTAAGAGATAAAATCTGCCCTCTTACCATACGAGCAAGGCCTGGCCAACTTAAGATACCAATAAAGACCATAATCATATACATCTTTTGCTCTGAAGTTTTCTCCCACATTAGAGCTGCAGAAATTGATAATAGAGTAGGATAAAAGGGTATTGAAATAACTATTTCTGCAAAACGCATAAGCAAATTGTCAACCCAACCACCATAATAGCCTGCTATTCCTCCAATAAGGGTACCTAGTATTACTGTAAGTCCTGCTGCCATTAAACCAACAACTATGGAAATTCTTCCACCTAAAAATATTCTAAGAAGTACATCCCTTCCTTGCTCATCTGTTCCAAGCCAGTATTTGCTCGAGGGTGGTAATTTTTTCTGTGACAAATCAAATACATTTAAATCATAGGGGGATAGCATAGGAATGAGAATAACAGATAAGACTATTATAATAAACAGAGTAGCTCCAATCATAGCTACCTTGTTTTTTCTGAAACGATGCCAAGCTATTTGCCATGGCCCTATTGCTTTAATTTTGTTAACTGTTACATTTGTGTTCTTTGATAATTCTTTTTCAGTCATACGATAGCCTCCTACTTTACTCTTATTCTCGGGTCAACCAATGCATAACTAACATCTGCCAGCAGATTGCCTGCTACTGTTAGCAATGCATAGAAAACATTGGCTGCCATAAGCATGGAATAGTCTCTGTCAAGTATTGATGTGTATAGGGTATTACCTATTCCTGGCCAGAGAAATACTGTTTCTAATATGATAGCTCCACCAAATAGGCTTGGGATGTACATGCCTAATAGAGTTACAATTGGTAGTAATGCATTTCTAAATGCATGTCTATATATTACAACTTTTTCTTTAAGTCCTTTTGAGCGAGCTGTTCTAATATAATCCTGGTTAATTACATCTATAACTGCATTCCTCACATATCTTACAAGGCTAGCAAGGTCCATTATTGTTAAAACTATTACTGGAAGTATCATATGTCTTAATACATCTAAAATTTCATGGAGTTTGCTTTCATATCCCATAGCTGAAAGAATTGGAGTTCTCATTCCATTTAAGGGTAGTAAGCCATTACTGGGGATTGCAACAAAGAATATTAACAAAAGTGCAAAGAAAAAAGAGGGCATTGATACACCTGTTAATGAAAATACTGTCCAAAAATTGTCAAATAGCCCATATTTCTTAACAGCACTCTTAATACCTACTGGTATAGCTATCATGAAGGCAAAGATCATTGCTAATAGGTTAAGGTAAAAGGTATTCCATATAAACTTCCCAATTACATCCTTTACAGGTTTTCTATGCTTTAGAGATGTACCAAAATCTCCTGTAACAGTTCTCTTAAGCCAGTTCCAATATTGAACTGGTTTTGACTCGTCTAAACCCAATTTAGATCTCATCTGTTCCTGTTGTTCAACAGTTGTTTTTGACCCCATACCTAAATATGCACTAACAGGATCTCCAGGCATCAAATTTATTATCATAAAGATTACTATTGAGATTATCAGCATTACTGGTATTAGGCTCAACAGTCTTTTTAAAATATATTTAAGCATTTCTTCACCCCTTTGATTATTACTTAAATCTATCACTTTTTGAAATAAAGGCAGCCTTATTCAAAAAGACTGCCTAAACTAAAAAATTAATTGAACAGTGATTATTTTTTAATATTACGTGCCAATTTTTCTATTCTTTGATTTCTGCATTCTTTAAAGCTTTTGCCCAGTCATAAAGGGAACTTGTTTTAAAGTTAGTTATCTTGGAATTATAAAGGTCAAAATAGGTATTTGCATAAACTGGAACCATTGCAGCATCATCATTTAATATCTTTGCAGCTTCCCTATAAATAGGCTTAGCTTCTTCTATATTCATTATAGCTTTTCCATTGTCAAACAATTCATCAACCTTTGGATTACTGTATCTTCCTGTATTATCCTTACCACTGCCTATAGCACTAGAATGGAATTCAGAGTATAGTGTATGAGGGTCTGGAGAAGTTATTGATGTTGCAAGGAAGAACAAGCTCCACTCATTAACATTTGCATCTGAGTTGTATATTACATAGTCTAATATAGTATTAAACTCAAGATAAGCAACATTTAATTTAACTCCTAGGCCTTGGCCCCAATCTCTTTCCCACATTGGAATTAGTGTTGCTAATATATCATGATCTGGCATAGCAGCAACCTTTAATTCTAGTTCCTTGCCGTCCTTTACACGGATTCCCTTAGCATTTTTAACCCATCCAGCATCATCTAACAATTTATTAGCTTTTGCAAGGTCAAACTTATAGTTATTCATTTCAGATACAACTTTATCATCTATTGCCCATGAAATCTGGGAGAATGGATGATACTGTGTTGATGCAAGAATTTCACCTGTTGTTTCATCTTTAAAGTAGCTATTTGTGAACTCTTCAACATTGAATGAGTAATAGAGAGCTTGACGAACTGCTTTGTCAGCAGTAGGGCCTGCTCCACAGTTGAACTTTACATAACCATAGCCGCTTCTTTGATATTTATTAATTGAAAAACCTGCATCACGTGCTTTAGCTATTTTTTCAGGCTCTATAACTGTTGGTAGAAGATCAACGCCTCCGCTTGTTAATTCAACAATATCTGTTGTTTGGTCTACGAATTTCATAAGAACATTTTTAATCATATAGCCTTCTTCAGAAAATTTCATGTTGCGCTCTAAAAGTATAAGTTCTTTTTCCTTATACTCTTTTATTAAATAAGGACCTGATCCTATAGCTTGGGAAGTTATTGCTTCAACAGATGCAGTATTATTATAAGCAAAATCCTTACCATAATAATGCTTTGGCAATATAGAAGAAGTACAATTTTCAAGGTTTACTCTTAATGCATCCTTAAAGTTAAACTTTACTGTATATTCGTCAACAGCTTCAACACCCTTGAACTCCTGTGTTTTTTTAGCAAAGTAATCATCATAACCAAGCATATCCTTAACTAATGAGCCGTTACGTCCTGTATAGGATGGGTCTGCCACTACCTGATAGGTAAACACAACATCATTAGCAGTAACTGGTGTTCCATCTGAAAATACCTTATCCTTTTTCATCTTAAAAGTAATGGTTTTTCCATCTTCCGAAATTTCCCAGCTCTCTGCTACAGCACCTTCATATTTACCTTCAAAGTTTCTTGTTATAAGCCCTTCAAATACCAAGTCAACAACATGTCCATCATATGCTGATGAATAGTATAAAGGATTAAAGTTACCAGATGCTTCTGTGATACCTGCTATTAGTGTGCCAGTAGGTTCTTTCACCTCAGTAACTTCTGGTTTCACTGGTTCAGGATCCTTTTTACCACAGCCTGTTAATAAAACTGTAGAAAGCATAAACAGGCAAAGAAGTAGACATAAGTACTTCTTCATTTAATTTCCCCCTTTTTCTATTTTTTTATATATAAACCAAAAGGTCCATATACCATTAGAAGTATAAATAATCTTCTATAAATATATTAAAGGTTGTTTGAATTTATACTAGGTCGTCATCTTCCCTCATTTATAGTATTTTACCATTATTTACAATAAATGTCAAATAAGCATTTGGCTATAAATAGTTTCACTGATCTATATAAGGCAATAGTGAAATATTTATTTTGATTTTATGATAGCTTATGACTTGAACGGAAATATACTGAGTGGCATAAGACAGGAAGTAAGGATATAATAGAAGTATG
>JARDZI010000014.1 GCA_029240935.1 Clostridiales bacterium | reverse complement strand
GTTACAATGATACTTTCAATAACTCAAAAGGGAGACTTTAGCTTTCTTGCATATCTTTATGAGGCAACTTCAGCCTTTGGAACTGTTGGATTAACAATGGGGCTTACACCGAATTTGACCACTATTGGTAAGGTTGCTGTACTGCTTACCATGTATGCTGGAAGAGTTGGTCCATTAACTCTAGCATTGGCATTTGCTCATAAACAGCGATTATCAAGCTCTGCTATTAAATACCCAGAGGATAAATTACCAGTTGGTTAAAATAGGAGGAATAGTTATGTCAAACAAACAATTTGTTGTAATAGGACTAGGAAGATTTGGTTCAAGTATTGCAAGCACACTTTATTCACTTGGAAATGAAGTATTAGCAATAGATACTGATGAGGAGATAGTTCAAGGTATTTCAGAAAGTGTAACCCATGCAGTTCAGGCAGATGCAACTGATGGAGCAACTCTTCGTTCACTTGGAATTAGAAATTTTGATGTTGCAGTTGTTACTATTGGCTCTAATGTTCAGTCAAGTGTAATGGTAACACTTCTTGTAAAGGAGCTTGGAGTAAAATATGTAATAGCAAAGGCACAGACTGAGCTTCATGCTAAAATACTATATAAAATAGGTGCTGACAGGGTTATTTTCCCTGAAAGAGATATGGGTGTTAGGGTTGCACATAATCTATGCGCTGCTAATATACTTGATTATATAGAATTATCACCTGATTATAGCATTATGGAGGTTACTGCAATTAAGGATTGGCAAGGTAAAACCCTCAGAGACCTGAATATGAGAAGTAAGTATGGAATCAATATAATGGCAATAAAAAAGGGTGATGATATAAATATATCACCTACTGCAGATGATGTTATAGAAAATGAGGATGTGCTTGTTGTAATAGGTGGGACAGAACAACTTAGTGCCATTGAAAAAATTAAAGTTAAATTATAATGATGAGTATGTTATCTAAAGATAATAAATTAATAAAACTAGCATTAAAGCTTAAACAAAAGAAATACAGAGATGAAGAAAACAAGTTTCTAATTGAGGGTGTTAGGTTTGTTGAAGAGGGTATCATAACTGGTGATGTTGAGCACATATTCTACAGCAAGAAGCTTTTCGAAACTAGAGGACATGAAAGAATACTCCAAAAGCAGATAAGTGCATATGAAGTAAGTGATGTATTGTTAAAAGAGCTTTGTGATACTGAAAATCCCCAGGGGGTTGCAGCTATTGTTAATAAAAGACTGTGGAATACTATTGATATAAAAAAGGATTTTATATTAATAGCAGATGGTGTTCAGGATCCTGGAAATATGGGAACTATAATACGTACTTGTGATGCAGCAGGTGTTGGTGCAATAGCTATAATAAAGGGTAGTGTGGATATTTACAATCCTAAAACCCTAAGATCAACCATGGGATCAATATTCCACATACCTGTAATTCCATATGAGGACTTTATAAGCCTTTCTGAAGAACTGTCCCAAGCAGAGTTCAACATATTTGCTGCAAGTCTAGATACTGAAAACTATATTTATGATTGCAATTTTAAAGAAAAAACTGCAGTGGTAATTGGTAATGAAGCCAATGGAATACCAGCTGAGCATATGAAGCTATGCACTCACAAGGTGAAAATTCCAATAGTTGGCACAGCAGAATCCCTAAATGCAGCTGTAGCCGGTGCAGTCATAATATATGAGGTAGTAAGACAAAGAATGAATACACCTTGGGAAGGTCATTGACAAGATTAAAATTTGTGGTATAATCGTTCATAATAGAATGTTTGTGACAGTGAAGTAGGTAAGTAGAGTACTACCCTGGACAGGGAGGTTGGGTCGAAGATTGAGAGCTCAGCTGCAGTAGGAGTCCTTGAAGTTTCCCTATGGAGTTCCCCTTCTGAACTAAAGTAGGTTGGGGCGGTAATGCCGTTATAATCTAATTGAGTGGGCAATTATTTTGCCAATCAGGGTGGTACCGCGAAGCATCTTCGTCCCTTTTTTGAGGGATGGGGATTTTTTTTATTTAAAAATATTGCATAGTAGTGGGGAAATGCGTCGTAAATAACATCAATACATTGATGTTATCTGTAGCGTCAGCTGCCCACAGCTGACCAGGGTATTTGAAGAATGGCAGGATTCTGTTGGATGACGAGGTTTCTTTCATACACACTGGTACCCCGGTTCGCTGTGGGAACAGGGAACGCTACAGGTGCCACCCACATGAGATTATGAGATTTCGTTTATTTGCGACACATTCTTCCTATAATACAGCTTAACAATAGCGATAGATTCTATGTGAAATGCCTACTTGCAGGCATAAAACCATATAATCTACCGCTGTGGTCTAAATTCCGATTGCCAATATTATCTCTATATATTATTTACAACAATAGTCTGTTCTCTGTTAGGTCCTACTGACACAATTGATATTCTAGTCTCTGTATACTCTTCAATCCTTTTTAAGTATTTCTTAGCATTTTCATGCAATTCATCAAAGCTCTTTGCATACTGAACAGAATCATCCCATCCATCCATAGTTTCATATACTGGTTTGCATCTTGCCAGGTCCTCTAGGGATGCTGGAAAATAGTCTATTACCTTTCCATCAAACTCATAGCCAATGCATACCATTAATTTATCCATTCCTGAAAGGGTATCCAGCTTAGTAATTGCAAGGTCTGTAAGTCCTGATATTCTTGCGCCATATTTTACAATCACAAGATCAAGCCAGCCACATCTCCTGGCTCTTCCTGTGGTAGTACCATATTCAAAACCCTTTTCTCTTATATAATCTCCAAGCTCCCCTTCTAACTCTGTTGGGAAAGGTCCTTTTCCAACCCTTGTAGTATACGCCTTGCAAACTCCTATTGCATTTGATATGGCAGTAGGTCCAACCCCTGCTCCAACACATACCCCACCTGAAATTGGATGTGAGGAGGTAACAAATGGATATGTTCCATAATCAATATCAAGCAAAGTTCCCTGTGCTCCCTCAAACAATACTTTTTTACCAGCCTTTAGTGCTTCATATAGTACCACAGTAGTATCACATACAAACTTCTCTATTGTTTCAGCATACTCCATGTACTTATCATATATTTCAGATGAGTTAAGTTCCTCGCCCTCGTAAAGAGCATTAATTATTTTGTCCTTTACTATTACATTCGCTGTAAGTTTTTCATTAAAAGTATCAGGATGCAGTAGATCGCACATCCTTATTCCTGACCTTTCATGCTTATCTGCATAACATGGACCAATACCCTTTCCAGTAGTCCCAATATCATCCTTACCCTTGCTTTTCTCTGAAAGTGAATCAATCACCTTGTGGTATGGCATTATTAAGTGAGCTCTGTCACTTATAACAAGCTTATCTGGATTTACACTTACTCCCTCTTTTTCTAGATACATTATTTCGTTAATAAGAGCCTCCGGATCGATTACAACACCGTCTCCAATAACACATAAAGCATTGTCATTTAATATTCCAGATGGAATCAAGTGCAGCTTATATTGCTTATCCTCTACTTCAACAGTATGCCCTGCATTGTTTCCACCCTGATATCTCACAACTACATCTGACTTTGCTGCTAAAAAGTCAGTTATCTTTCCCTTTCCTTCGTCTCCCCACTGAGCTCCAATTACAACACTACCTTTCATACTTTCACCTCATATTCTTCCTAATATTTCTTTTGCAATCATTACACCTGATACAGATGCCTGTGCAAGACCCCTTGTAACACCTGCACCATCTCCTGCAGCAAATAAATTGCTGATTTCTGTTTCAAGTACACTAGAAAGCTTTAATCTCATTGAATAAAACTTAACCTCAACTCCATAAAGCAGAGTATGCTTTGAATATATTCCAGGAGTAATTTTATCTAGTGCCTCTAACATTTCAACTATATCCTTTAAAAATCTATATGGCAATACTAAACTCAAGTCTCCAGGGGTCGCATCCTGTAATGTTGGAGTTACAAGCCCTCTTGATAGTCTTTCCTCTGTTGTTCTTCTTCCCTCAAGAAGATCTCCCAGTCTTTGAACAATTACACCATCCCCAAGCATATTGGCAAGACTTGCAATGTATTTGCCATATTCAATTGGTGAGTTAAATGGTTTCGTAAAGTTTTTGCTTACTAAAAGTGCAAAGTTCGTATTCTCTGATCTCTTATTTGCATAGCTATGTCCATTAACCGTCTTTATGCCACCATTATTTTCAATAACAACTTCACCATATGGGTTCATGCAAAAGGTTCTTACCCTATCATCAAAGGACTTGGTGTAATAAACAAGCTTTGACTCGTACACAGCATCAGTTACATCCTTCATAACTATTGCAGGACATTCAACCCTGACTCCTATGTCCACTGGGTTAGTTGAAACTTCAATGTTAAGCCTTTTTACCTCCTCTGAAAACCAATCAGAGCCTTCACGACCTGGGCACACAACAACATATTCTGCGATATAGTTCTCTCCCTTTGTAGTTTCAACTCCGCATACCTTATTATTCTCAACAATCAACTTTTTAACAGCGTCAAGAGTTTTAACTTGGATTCTCTCTCTTAGATAGTTTTCCATATCCTTTAATATGTTAAAGCAGTTATCTGTTCCAAGATGTCTTATTCTAGCAGGTATAAATTTTAGATCTGCTGCTGCTGCCTTTTTCATAATATTTTCAGTCTCTGGAGACATATCACCATGAACCTCTTCAGGTCCTCCAAACTCCAGATATATTTTATCAACATAGTCTATTAGCTTTATAAGTTCATCTTTACCTATATACTCATCAAGTGTGCCTCCAAACTCGGTTGTTAGAGTTAGCTTCCCATCACTAAAGGCACCTGCTCCACCCCATCCTGAAACTATTGCACAGGGATTGCAGTGCTGACATTTAACCTTTTTATCCCCCATTGGACATTTTCTATTTATAATACTTTTCCCTTTTTCCAAAAGAAGTATTTTTAAATCCTTTTTATTTCTTATAAGTTCAAGTGCTGTGAAAATCCCAGCTGGACCCCCTCCAACAATAATTACATCATATTTTTCCATTTTACCCCTCCTATACGAATTACATAATTATATTAACAAATTCTACGTTAATAGTCAATTAAATACGCACGATTTATTATATTTATATACTAATGTTTGTACCATAACGAATATTATTCTCTGTAAAAAAGTACTAACCCAATTTTCTTCCATTTATTTTTGCAAAATACTACTAATTCACACAAATTATATGTTATAATCTTGATAGCTTAATTCTTTATTGTAGGTGATATTATGAATATTCCAAATATATTAACCACCATAAGATTTTTTTTAATACCTGTATTTTGTATTGTTTACTTTTCATCAATAGATAATCATTTTATGATTTCTATAATTATTTTTCTTGTTTCTGGAATCACTGATGTATTGGATGGATACATAGCAAGAAAATATGATATGGTAACAAAATGGGGAACCTTACTTGATCCTTTAGCAGACAAGCTTATGCTTCTTACCGTTTTATTTTGTTTGTCTAGAACTGGTATTATCCCCATATGGATATTTATTCTTATACTTGGGAAGGAAGGCTTAATGATTCTTGGTGGATTACTTCTCTTAAAGAAGCAAACAGTTATAGCTGCAAAATATTATGGAAAAGCTGCCACTCTATTTTTCTATCTTTCTATTGGAATTATGGTGTTCAATAGTTCAATAGGAACCATTATCATGTATGTTGCAATACTTTTAGCTTTCTTTGCATTCTTTAACTATTTTAGAAACTACATAAATATAAAATAAGAAATTTTTGAAAGCATACATATAAATTATTTTATGTATGCTTTCTTTTGGATCTTTTCTGTGTATAATTATTAAATCACACTCAAAGTTATGCACATTTTCCACATATATTAATAACAAATCCGGCCTATTTATTATGGCTTCTTTTTATTCCCATAGACTATAAAGATTATTTAGTTCATTGGTCAAATTAGTATATTGAATATACATATTTGGTGGGGTTTCAGGGGTAAAAGAATCCTCTAACATTTTAATCTTTTCTTCAAGCTCTATTATTTTTTCTTCCAGCTTTTCTTTATTTATGGCTTCTTTCTTTTTTAAAACTTCTTGTTCCTTTTGAATTCTAGAGTTAGTAATTGGTTTCTTATGGTTATTATCCTGAGTAATCCTTGCTGCTAAAGCCTGTTCCTTTTCAAGCCTCTTCATAGTCCTATAGTGTTCATAGTTACCTTCATAGGTATTTATTCTTCCATTCTCTATCTCTAATATTTTTCCAATAGAGTAAGTAAGAAAGTATCTATCATGTGTAATTGCTACTATTGTACCCTTAAACTCTCTTATAGCAGCTTCAACAGCTTCCTTTGAGGGCAAGTCAAGATGGTTCGTAGGTTCATCCATAATTAAGCAATCAGGCTCAGCCAGCATAATACATGCAAAGGAAAGCTTAACACGTTCACCACCACTCAAAACCCTTAATTTTTTATCAACCTCATCACCATAAAATTGAAAATTTGCAAGAATGCCTCTTGCAGAGGCCTCTGACATTTCCTTTTTTAACAAAAGCTCCTGTATAATACTTCTTTCCTCATCCTCAAATTCAACATTTTGATCAAGGTATGAATATTTAACCCATTCTCCAAGTCGGATAAACCCTTCATAATCCTTATCCTTACCTAGCAATAGATTTATTAATGTGGTCTTGCCACATCCATTTGCACCAATAATACCTATTCTTTCTCCTCCCCTTATGTGAAAACTTGCACCCTTAAAAATCTCAACCCTGCCAAAGGACTTTCTTAAGTTATCAGCAAAAGCAATATCCTTACTCACGTGCTTTAGCTTCTTTAAGGATATTTTTATATTATCCTCCTTAAATAGGTGTTCAGTGTTTTTAAAGGAGGTTTTATGATTATTTAATTGAGCTTTTAAACGCTCCACTTCCTTTTCCCTACTTTTAGAGGCCCTTATTCTACCCAAGCTCCTTAAATCCTGAGTTGTTTTATTTGCATTTCTTATCCTTATGCTCAGATTTTTTTGTTCTTTTAAGTAAAACTCTCTCATTCTCTTTTTCTGTTCCATAAAGGAGGTATAGCTGCAACTTTTTTCTACAATACTTCCATTCTCAAGCTCTGCAATTCGAGTTGCAACCTTGTCAAGGAAATATCTATCATGGGATACGAACAATACTCCACCCTCAAATTTCTTTAAAAACTCTTCAAGCCACTCAACTGCCTGAATATCAAGGTGGTTTGTTGGTTCATCAAGAATAATCAGATCAGGCTCTTCTAAAAGCATTCTTGTCAAAGCAACCCGCATTCTTTCTCCACCACTCATGCTGCCTATTGGCAGGGATAAAACCTCTTGTTTAAGACCAAGGCCTAATAGAATCTTTTTAATTTTTGTTTCTATTATATACCCATCTATTGTTTCATACTGGGCTGTGAGTCTTGAGTATTCCCCAAGCAACTTGTTATACTCATAAGAATCACAATTACCTGATAACTGCTCCATTTCCTTTTCAGCCTTTCTTAACTTTTGTTCTAATACCAATACCTTTTCATACTGTATAGCTGTATTTTGCTGTGACCCCTGAAGCTCTTGCATATCCTGGGATAGATATGCTATCTTTCCCTTGGATCTTATTATATTTCCACTATCACAGGTTTCAAGCTCCATTGCGATTTTAAGAAGAGTGGTTTTGCCAGAACCATTGGCTCCCACAAGGGCAAGCCTTTCTCCTAGTTCTACTCTGAGGCTAACATCATTTAGCACAATTTTATTTCTATATTCCTTATGAATATTTTCAAGGCTTAGTAAACTCATTTTAAATTCCTCCAATATTATAAAGTTAATTAAATGCAAAAGAAAAAGACCACAAGCATTCCAATGGTCTTTCAACAATAATAAACAAAATACTATTAGAAAAGCCACAGAGGTAATGCTCTCCGTGGCGTATAATTACAATAAACACATTATATTAAAACACAAATACCTAATATACTGATAGCCTAATCCCTAAATTGCAAATCTAACTTTACAAAACCATAAATCTAAAAAAAATTTCTATGGCTACTAATACGTAAACTGCAAAATAGAATTTGCTAATTTTTATGGACAAGGCATATATTTTATGTTTTAAATATACATTATAAAACCTTTCGAGCCTGAGAATCAAAGGTACAACAACTAAACCTATTGAGCAATACAATTCCTACAATTATATTACTACAAGTTAGATGCTAAAAGTATTCTTAAATTATTAAGCATAAACTTTCTAAAGCTAAATTACCCTATGCTTAATTAAATTAAAGTAATAACTATCTTTGAATCTGGCATCGGCTACATAATGTGTTTAGGCTCCGGACAAAGCATTACCGATATTAAAATGCTGTTGGTCATTGTACAGAGCAAACACTGTGGCCATCTGCCATCACATTTAGAAGTATACAATACATATAAAACTCCTCCTGTGGCGGCTAGTTTTTTTACATTTAAATTCTAACATAATTTAACAAACAATACAATAAAATTTCTTTATTCAAAACTCCAATTTCCGCCTTTAGTCCACTTCAGCAGTCATTTACTACTATAATGAATTAAAAGTGCTAAGCAAATAGCTATTTTTTCTTAAATAAGCGAATCCTATAATAAATCAAGGCATAAAATGCAACTAGTATAAGTAATATAATTCTATATTGGGTTAGGTTAATTACCTGAAACCTTTTTAGAAATACAACCACTATCCAGATAATTGCAACTATAATAGTAACAATTTTGTTTTTATCCATTTAAACACTTCCCAACATAATGTATTCTTTAGTATTTATACCTATTATTACAATTCTAAACGAACTGTTCATAATCATCAATAACATTTATTATAAATTTTACATCCTTAGCATCTTTTCCACAATCTATCATTCTATTACCTTTTCAACTATACTTTCTTTTTTAACATCATTATTTGGTAATATGTGGAGAATGTGGATAATTTGGTGGATAACTTTTGGTAATTACTGGGTTATCAACAGAAATAACACTTTTTCCTTTGAATATATCATTTTTATGCACAACTTAGTACTATTAATAAAAGTTCATAATATGAATCAATTAACAGTATAACTCAAGCTGCATAAAATAATATAAACAATTATACAGGTCGTATGTCATGGATAATTATACTACTATATTTCATCAAAACAATTATATAAGAGGTGCTGCAGTAAAATATGCTGTTAACTATGCAATAAAACCTAATCCCCATTATAGATATTTTGCAGTCCATGGTGATGGTGGCGGTGATTGCTCTAGCTTCATATCCCAATGTCTATATGCAGGTGGTGCTCAAATGATTTATGACCAACTACGGCCATGGTGGTATAACACAAATGGCACAGCTCTTATTAATAAACACACCTGGTCACTTTCCTGGTCAGTAGCAAATTCTCTATACTGGTGCTTGAAGCTAAGGGGAAAATCCAGTTTAGTAGGATTAAAAGGTATTGAAGTCCAAAATATTGAAGCCCTTGAGCTAGGAGATATTATTCAATATGAAAATTACTCTGGAGCTATATATCATTCTGCAATCATTACCGACTTTACCTATAAAAGAGGAATAAAGGAACCACTTATTTCCCAGCACTCTTTTAATGCGTTAAACATTTCCTATATTAAACCAAAGGCTAAAAGGATGCATTTGATGAAAATAATTGTATAGCTTTATAAGAAAAAATATTAAATAGAATATAACAATAATTGATCCCTAATTCACAATAAAGAGACTTCCATATAAAAGCGGAAGTCCCTTGTGTTACTTTCTTACAATAACATTATTACTTTGGTTTATATAATAAATAGCTAATCCCATTTGCAACTACACATAAAGCAAGTATGGGAATGATACTATTGTCCGAACCCTTGCCTAATATCTTTAATGCAATTAACGCTACAACTGCAAATATACAAAGCTTCGCAGCATATTTTAAAACCTTTTTACCATCCTTAAACATAAATACCACCTGTTATAAAAGATTTAAACATTAAATTATATTTCCATGATTTTATTATAACATATGTAGTGTATATTTGTTGAGAAATGCGTAACAAGTCAATTGTAAACATTGGTAGGAATATGAATATTACGTAGGGGCGAACAGTGTTCGCCCGCGAGGTACCAGGATCTCCCATTGGTGACAGCCTCATCAGATATCAGATTTACATATCTGATATCTGATGAGGCTGTCACCCTAAGACCCATTCTTCCTATTTTATTCGTTAATACATTTTTCTCTGTACAATATAAAACCTATCTATTATCTGAAAAGACTTGTTTGGCCTTGCCTTTTAACATATAAACCATACACAGCAAAATTGAAATTATTGCTATTACTAAAAATGATTTTCCAATACCTATTGCATTATACAATGGCGTTGCAGCTACAATCCCTAAAAGAGCGAATAATGTAAGAACTATTTTATAAAACGAGAAGACTCTCCCTATATACTCCAAGGGTATGGTCTTTTGTATAATTGTTCTTGTATATAACCCTTGAAGGTTTTGAAAGATCCCTAAAAATACCAATATAATAAGTGTAACTATTGTATTATGGGAATACCCAAAACCTATATATCCTATGCTTATTATAATAGAAGACATTACAAATATTGAAATCTCCCTATATCTGGAGAGCAGCTTAATAAAAATAGGTACTAATAGTCCTCCTACTGCTAGGGCATAATCAAAAAATATAATATCTTCAGGCATTAGCTTTAGAAGTATATCTGCTACTGCTATCTTATAGGTTTCAAAAAATCTTCCCATTATTGCAAAAGCAGTCATTATTAAAAATACAGTTTTTACATTAACAAATCTAGACAAGACCTTACATCCTTCAATTCCATCTTTAATAATGCCTCCCTTATTAGGTTTTTCCTCATTTATTACATGCTTGTACTTAATTAGACTTAATAACATTCCTGATACTAAAAAGCTTACCCCATTAATTACAAAGAGTATTCGACTGCCATAAAGCTTATATATTAATCCTCCTATTGCAGGCGATAAGAATACACAGGTTGAAGATAGAAATGAAAATACAGAATTTGAATAGGACAACTCCTCCTTATTAACCAATTCTGGAAGAATGGCATTTTCAGAGCATACATCAATATCATCTAGGGATTGCAACAAAAATGCAATCAAAAAACTGATCCATACTGTTTTTTCATTTACAAAAATCAATGAAAGAGCTATAGGTCCACTTATCAGATTTGTCAAAACAATAATCCTCTTCTTATTATATCTGTCTGCTATTATTCCAGCTATATACTGTACTGGTATTCGTAAAATTCCTCTAGATAACCACATTAATGCCACAGTTCCAATTGAATTGGTAATGCTGTATAAATAAACTACCAAACCGATATTATACAAGTAATCCCCAATAGATGATATAAAACCTCCTGTACTCAGTAATAAAAATTTTTTATTTTTTACTAAGTTTTTATACATTTTACTCCCCCTTGTAATTGAGATGCCCTCTAATTGTACAAATAATCCTCTAAAATAAACAGTCTGATATTTTCAGGATATTTATGGTATAATTAAGATAGAGAAATGTATATAGGATACCTATAGAAACCTTCTAATTCAGAATTATTCTATAATCAATTCTAAATTTAAAAATCATTCTCCAGGGGGATTAAAAATGTTTTTAACACTAATGTTTTATATAATCGGACTTATCATTACCTATTTTGTTATAAGATTTGCTGTAAAGCATGCATTAGATGACAGCTTATTTAATATAAAGGTCGTTATTAAAGAAGCTGTAAGAGAAGTTCTTTCAGAGCGTGAACATAAAAAGGAAAATCAGTAAAAGCATATAGCTATGAATCAAGTTAAGAATTATATATACAGCCTACTTATGATTAGTCTAATCATAAGTAGGCTGTATTTTTATTTGATTATAAATTAATTGTATAAGCAAGAAACATATCGAATTTTGTAACAATTTGCAAAGAAAGCTAATATTATATATCAGGATTAAACATCTAGCCATAATTATTATAAGGAGGTATTTCTATGAGATATCAGGAAAATTTTAACAATCCAATGGATGAGTTTAGAAGATACTTTAATACCATGATTCAACAGCTTTTTACTAACACTCTTACAGTTGAAGGTGAAACTGTAAACATTCCAACAGATAGGGAATTAGATTACAAATTAAAATATGATGTGGATGAAGAAGGCCGTTCATTTACTTTCAAAGTTTCATGGGATAATGAAGTTCACGAAGATGATTAACACTAATGGTCTTATAGCTTTATCTGTTTACCCTAATATATAAAGTAGTAAATTCTTTTCTCTTCACTAACTAGGATTTTCTGCTTTATAAGTATTATGGTGGGGTTACCCATACTCCACCATATTTTTTTAAATTATTAATAATAATTTCATTACAGGAGTGATTACTATGGCGACTATGAATCAGGAACCCTTAATGGAAGTGCTTAATAATTATAATATTGTTGTATTGAATATAAAAAATGAATCCTATAAGGATAAAAAAGGAGTATGGTGGATTCAAACACCTGAAGGCTATAAAATTCTTAAAAAAATATCAAATTCTGAAGAAACTTTAAAATACATCATATCAGCAATTGATCATTTTACTCAAAATGGAATAAAAATTCCAAAAATCAATAAGACAAAACTAGGAAATGATTATGTAAATATTCAAGGGACCTGTTATGTACTGTCAGACGCAATCTCAGGAAAAACTCCTTCCTATGATTCACCAAAGGAGTTAATGGCAATAGTAAGAGAATTAGCAAAATTCCATAAAGCATCTGCAGGATTTCATCCCTTAGAGAATACAAAGCCTAAAAATCATCTTGGAATATGGATTCAGGATTATACTGAGCAAATTGAGGATATGAACAGATTTTACAAGGATGAAGTAGCAGTAAATGGCAAGGATTCTATAGGAAAGCTTATCCTAAGCGAGTTCCCATATTTCTATCAAAGGGCAAATGAAGCTATAAATAGATTAAAGGGAAGTGAGTATAGGGATTGGATAGAGAAAGTAGGTAAAATTGGTTGCCTTTGTCATCAGGACTTTGCTGCAGGAAACTTGATAATGGCTTCAAATGGCATGTATGTACTTGATACAGATTCCATTACAATAGATATACCTGCAAGGGATATAAGAAAAATACTTCATAAGATAATGAAGAAATCAGGAAAATGGGATCCTGAATTAACTCAAAGAGTATTTAGCTACTACCAGTCTGAAAATCCTCTAACTCAATCGGAATGGCAAGTTGTTAAGATGGACATTATGTTTCCCCATCTATTCCTAGGAGCAATGAATAAATATTACTATCAAAGAGATAAAGAGTGGTCACCACAAAAGTATTTTCAAAGACTCAAAGAAATGGTCCAATTTGAAAAAACTCTATCCCCCATATTGGACAATTTTCAGTCATTAACCAGATTTTAGACTGCTTTGACATCCTGAGATCAGATTCTGTCATTGCTATGAATGACACTGACAGGGGCAGTGTCATCCTGAACGTAGTGAAGGATCTTGCCTAGGGATTACAAAAGATCCTTAACCACGTTCAGGATGACAAGAGAGATCTTTCATATCAATGACATAGCACTGCATATTATATTAATGCACTTTATAAATGCTTTTATGAGAGGAGGAAGAAATTTGGAAGGCAAATATTCAGAGCAAGGATCAGATTTAAACAAATTAGCCCAGGAGGTACTTGCTAAGTATGGAATTATGCCTCAGCATATTTCTATTATTCAAAGTGGCAGTATAAAAACAGTTTGGAAGATTAAAACACCTGAGGGATATTTGTGCTTAAAAAGGTTGAAACAAACCTATGATAAGGCACTTTTTTCAGTAAATGCACAAATTTATATAAAAAATAATGGTGGAAATGTTCCCAGGATTATTGTTGATAAAAACAATCAGCCTATTGTCCTGCATAATGACCAATTATTTGTTGTTTATGAATGGTTGAATGGAAGTGATTTAAACTTTGGCAACCCTAATGACTTTAAACTAGCCCTTGAAGGTCTGGCAAGATTTCATATAACCTCAAAGGGTTATGAATCTGCTGATCAATCAAGAACCTCTACCAAATTAGGCAAATGGCCAGATCAGTATGCTTCTATGAGAAATAAATTTATCGCATGGAAGGAACTATCGGCTAACAACTTGTCCCAATCACATTACAACACCTACTTTAGGTTGTCTGATTCAATGATATCCATTGCAAACATGGCCCTTGAGCTTATACAAAAATCTTCCTATGATGATCTAGTCTCACCCAATTCTAAATCAATTGTACTTTGCCATCAGGATTATGGTAAGGGTAATGCAATATTAGTAGGAGATAAAGTAATTGTTCTTGATCTCGATGGAGTAACCTTCGATCTTCCTGGAAGAGATTTAAGAAAGCTTATTGGAAAGGAAGCTGAAAACAAAGGCAGATGGCAACTTCAAAATATTGAAAATGTATATAGAATTTATACTTCCGCTAATCCACTATCCTCAGAAGAAAAGAGAATCTTATGTATTGACCTTCTATATCCCCATTGGTTTTACGGACTTGTTAAAAACTTGTTTCAAAATAACAAGCCAATTAAATCCTCTGAAATAGAAAGAATGGCTAGGCTAGAAGAGTCTAAGGTTTCACTATTAAAGAGCTTGATATAAAGAGGTGAGGAATTTGAAAATAGCATTAATTTGTACAGAAAAGCTTCCCGTGCCAAGTATAGCTGGAGGTGCTATTCAGCAGTATATTGATGGAATATTACCCTATCTAGCTGCTAAACATGATATAACTGTATTCTCAGTGGAACATCCTGCTTTACCTCCCCAGGAAGTCAAGGGTAGAGTTCAATATATAAGAGTTCCAGGAAAAACAGCTATAGAATATATTTCAAATATAAAAAGAGTTATTGCAAATGATTTTGATCTAATTCATGTATTTAACCGTCCACTATGGGTAAATAGTCTAAGTGAGTTGTTACCATATACTAAGATTAGTTTAAGCCTTCATAATGAAATGTTTCATCCTGAAAAAATATCAAATATTAAGGCTAATTATTGTATAAACAGAGTTGAGTTCATAAACACAGTTAGCAAATTTATTGCTGATGGTGTTCAAACCCTTTATCCTATTGCAGCAAATAAATTGAAGGTTGTTTATTCTGCTGCTGATATAGATAAATATAAACCTAGCTGGACTTCAGAGGGAATGATGAATAGGTCATTGTTAAAAAAGAAGTATAATTTAGAAAATTATAAGGTTGTCCTTAATGTAGGACGTTTAAGTGAAAAAAAGGGAAATCATATTTTAATGAATGCAGTGAAAAAACTTATGAATTATCGCAAGGATGTTGCTCTAGTCATCGTCGGCAGCAAGTGGTATGGTGCAAACAAAGTAGATGATTATACAAAATCTCTTCAGGAGCTTTCAAAAACCTTAACCGGTCCCATAGTATTTACAGGCTTTTTACCTCCATCTGAAATATCAAGCTATTACAATTTAGGGGATGTTTTTGCTTGCTGTTCTCAATGGAATGAGCCCTTAGCAAGAGTTCACTACGAGGCTATGGCTGCTGGGCTTCCAATGATCACTACAAATAGAGGAGGCAATGGGGAGGTTGTTTTTGGTTTAAACAATGGCATAGTAATTGAGGATTACAAAAACCCTGAAGCTTTTATGAATAATATTATTTATTTATTGAATAACCCTGATATAGCATTTCAAATGGGAAGGGAAGGGAGAAGGCTTACAGAAGAGAGATTTAACTGGAAGAGGGTATCAGATGATTTGCTAACTAGTTTTTCTAAAGTAAAGTGAAGCAAAGTTTTATACAAACACCTACTAGCTTCATAAGAAAGGCAGGCATATAAACTTTGTAAAGGAGAGTTATTATGAATATTACAATAATAGGCACAGGATATGTAGGTCTTGTAACAGGAGCATGCCTTTCATGGCTTGGATTAAATGTAATGTGTATGGATGTGGATAATAAAAAAATCACTAAACTCAATAATGGAATTATTACCATATATGAACCTGGTTTAGATGAAATTATCAAAGAATGTGTTAAGTCAGAAAAACTTCATTTTACAAATGACATGAAAAAAGCAGTTGACTTTGGAGAAGCTATATTCATTGCAGTAGGAACACCCTCAGATGAAAATGATTCTGCAGATTTAAAGTATGTATTTCAAGCAGCAACACAAGTAGCCCAGTGTATGGATGAGTATAAAGTGGTAATAAACAAAAGTACTGTTCCTGTAGGTACAGGAAACAAGGTTAAGGACAAAATTAAAAAAGATCTTCAACTATTAGGGAAAAATATTGATTTTGATATTGTGTCAAATCCTGAATTTTTACGAGAAGGTTCTGCAATAAAGGATTTCATAAAACCAGATAGGATAGTAATTGGAGTAGAGACTGAAAGGGCAGAATCATTGATGAAAAAGATATATGTCAAACAAATGTTTTTAGACATTCCATTAATAGTTACAAATATAGAAACAGCTGAAATGATTAAGTACGCATCAAATGCCTTCCTTGCTACAAAAATAAGCTATATAAATGAAATAGCAAATATTTGTGATTTATGCAGTGCGGATATTAGTACAGTTGCAAAGGCCATGGGGTTAGATAAAAGAATCAGCCCAAGTTTTTTAAGTCCAGGTCCAGGGTATGGTGGAAGTTGTTTCCCCAAGGATACAAAGGCACTTATTGGTTTTGGAAAAAGCATAGGATATACACCTAGGATAATAGAGGAGGTAGTTGATGTTAACAACAGCCAAAGAGTTTTGATGTATGAAAAGATTAAAACTGCTCTTTTTGACCTAGATGGCAAGGTTATAACAATACTTGGAATTGCATTTAAACCTGGAACAGATGATATTCGTGAAACTCCATCAATTCCAATCATAAAACTTCTTTTAAAGGATGGTGCAATAGTAAGAGTGTTTGATCCTATTGCTATGAATAATACAAAGCTTCTATTTCCAGAGCTTAATGTTGTTTATTGTAATGATTTATATTCAGCCTGTACCAATAGTGATTGTGTTGTATTAGCTACTGAGTGGAAGGAATTCTGTGAACTTGATTTTCTAAAATTAAAATCTATTATGAGAACATCAACATTTATAGACCTACGTAATGTATATGACCCCACATATGTAAAAAATTTTGGGTTTTATTATAGAGGGGTTGGTAAAAAATGAATACAATATTAGTTACAGGTGGAGCGGGTTTTATAGGCTCCAATCTATGCGAAGGCTTACTAAAGCAAAATTACAAAGTAATAAACCTGGATAACTTCAATGATTATTACAGTCCTTTAATTAAAAGAAGCAATATTGTAAATGCACTGTATAATGCCAATTATACCCTCATAGAAGGAAGCATTCTGGATACTGAGCTTTTAGATAATATATTTAAAAGCTTTAATATAGATAAGGTTATTCATCTTGCTGCAATTGCAGGAGTTAGAAATTCAATTGAAAACCCCCTTGAATATGTAGATGTTGATATTAAAGGGACAGTTAACCTATTAGAAGCCTGTAAAAAATATAAAATAAGCAAGTTTGTATTTGCTTCTTCCTCATCAGTATATGGAGCTAATAAAAATCCCTTTAATGAGGAAGACCATTTGAATCTTCAATTATCCCCCTATGCAGCATCAAAATACTGTGGTGAGATGTTCTGTAAAACCTATAACCTCCTATATGGAATACCAATTGTTTGTTTAAGGTTTTTTACAGTATACGGGCCAAGGCAAAGACCAGATATGGCAATACACAAATTTACAAAGCTTATTGATGAAGGTAAAGAAATATATGTTTACGGAAATGGAGAAAGCTCAAGGGACTACACTTATATTGATGATATACTAGATGGCATAATTGCATCAATGAAGCTAGACTGTGATTTTCAAATATTTAATTTGGGAAGCTCTGAGGAGATAAAAATTCTTGATTTAATAGGCTTAATAGAGAAAGGGCTAAATAAAAAGGCAAATATACACTTTATAGATACTCAGCCCGGGGATGCATTGCACACCTTTGCCTATATAAGAAAATCCAATGCATTTTTAGGATATAGCCCTAAAGTAAGTATAAGTGATGGAATTGCTAAATTTATTGACTGGTACCAAAGCACAACATTAGTTATTAATGGATCCTGATTTAGTTTATATATCTCTTTTTGCAATACAATGACGGGAAGGATATGAATGTCAGCCTCCTGTCATCCTGAACATAGTGAAGGATCTGCCTAAGGATCACAAAAAATCCTTCACTACGTTCAGGATGACACTGACGCTGGTAGTGACTTTAATAGCAATGACATGGGCACTGAATTTTATCCTGGTCCAACCAATGCTTGTTAATTCTGAACCTAGCGAAAAACTATACCATATTGAAAAGTAAGCATATAATCTTACTTTTCAATATGGTATAATTTTTATGTCTTACAAGTATCCTAATAGACACTATTAATAATCATATTTTTTCAATAAATCGTCTAGTCCTTCCCTTAGTAAAATAGCCTCACCCATTCCTTCCTTTTTAGCCAACTCTGCAAGTCTTTGAAGCTGTTCATATGTATAGTGGCTTGTCTTAGTAATCATTTTTTCTTCTCTTGAAAGACATACCTTATTTCTTCCTGCTTTTTTGGCTCTAAATAATGCTCCCTCTGCCTTTCTTACAATTTCAGTTATTCTATTTCCATCCTCAGGGCTGGATGATATACCTATACTCAGTGTTACGTCTACTTTCCTTTCCATATCTTTACTATCAAAATTAAAAGACTCTCTTAGCTTTTCCATTACTAAAAATGCCTTTTCCTTTTCTGTATCTGGGAAAAGAACTGCAAACTCATCACCTGAATACCTATAGATTTCTGCATTTTCAGGAGTACTTCTAACAATATGATTGCTAACTGCCTTAATAACTTCGTCACCAACTGCATGACCATATTCATCATTTATGCTCATAAACCTGTCAATGTCTATCATAGCCAGAGCTAGGTCCTCACTCTTTTCCACAGAGTTCAAAATCATTCCCTCATATTCAGTTATAAAGCACTCATAATTCTTTAACCCTGTCAGTCTATCTGTCAAGCCCACGTTTTCATTCTTATTCATATTTACTCCTCCTTATTTACATATATTATAATAACATATGTATTTGTTAATACATATGTTATTATAATATATGTTTCTATATAATGTCAATATCTAAACTTATTCCAGATAAAAACCTCTAGTTGTGTAAACTAGAGGTTGATTTTTATCAATTTAGGTGTCGCCGCCACAATCCCAATGGTCCTTGGCTTTGATTTGTATTATATGGAAGAAATCAGCTTAATAATTACAGGATAAAAGGCCACTATACAAATATACCTTGCAAGCTGGAGTACTGCAACCTTTGGTGCATCTCCACCCAGATCCTTTGCCACAAGTGCCATATCTGACATTCCACCTGGAGCGCTTGCCAACAGGGAAGTTGCAAGCTCCAGCTTTGCAACCCTATGGATAAACACTCCTATGAAAAAATTCACAACTATTATGCCTATTATTAATATAAAGACAGGTAATATGATGCTTTTAAGTGCTATTAAGTCCCCATACCCCATTTTCTGGCCAATAAGCGCTCCAGCAAATACTTGGGTGACTCTTCTTATATTTATTGGCATATATCCTTTATTATAAAATATATTTAAAGCTCCTACAGCTATCATTGAAGCAGTCATTGCTCCTGCTGGAATTTTTAGCTTGTACCCAATTAATCCTGTAATAGAGGCAATTATTAGGGTAATAGTAAGATTAATATATTCTTCTTTTTTTGTATATTCATTATCTGATACTTTATTTGTTCTAGAAGAATCATGATTTATATCTTCTTTTAAACCCATCTTTTTAGCTTTGTTTGTACCTCCAGAATTGGAGGATGCAATATGCCTTATAATTGGTGGTAGTATTATAAGTACACTCATAAGTCTTACCATTTGAAGTAATGCAACCTTTGAAGAGTCTGCTCCTAAATCAGCACTAATAAGTGACATATCAACCAGTCCTCCAGGTGCACATGCAAAAAGGGATGTAACTAAATCAATATTTGTAATTTTAAACATTATATATCCAAGAAATAAGTCCAGTATTATCATAGTTGATACCATTAGTATTGCAGGCTTTATCATAAGTTTTAAATCTAATACATCCTTTTTTGTTATTCCTGCTCCAATAAAAGCACCAGCTGCAATTTGTGTAATCACTCTTAGATCCTGTGGAAAATATGCTTCTCCTGTTATTATGTTATACAGAGCTACTGACAGCATTGAGCCTACCATAGCACCAGCAGGCACCTTAAGCTTTAAAGCGACTAACCCACCTATCATTCCAATTACTAATGTTACAATCAATTCCATTTTACAAACAACCTTTCCAGCCAATTTTGTTGTTTTATATACTACAATATTGTATCATTTTACATGGGGCATATCTAGAGAACTCCTCCAGCAAAAACCTAAGCAGACAGGGAAGGCTATGACTACAATTTAATTTGTAATTTATTTATTATAAAATATATTGTTATAGGGAGGCTGTTTAATTGAAAAGTGAAATTATAAAATTGCTAAAAAAAGGTGACAATGCTTTTATATCAGGACAAGACATTAGTAAAAGACTAGGTGTCACTCGATCTGCCATATGGAAATATGTAAATAGTATAAGAGATGATGGCTATGAGATTGAATCAGTATCCAATAAAGGGTATAGGCTTATTTCATCACCAGACATTTTAACCCTTGAAGAAATTGAGCCCTATTTGAAAACAAATTTCATAGGAAGAAATATTATTCATTTCAATTCAATAGAATCCACAAACAGTATAGCAAAGAAGCTTGGAGATTCTAGTGAAGTCAGTGGAAGTATTGTTATTGCAGAGGAGCAAACCAATGGTAGAGGCAGGTTAGGCAGAAGCTGGATATCCCCCAAACATAAGGGAATATGGATGTCCATCCTCCTGAAGCCTGACTTAAATCCAATTGATGCAGTGAACTTAACTCAAACTGCTGCTGCCGCTATTGTTAAAGCTACTGAGGAGCTAGGAATAAAAACTTTAGTTAAATGGCCTAATGATATTGTAATAAACAATAAAAAGGTAAGTGGCATATTGACAGAGATGAATGCTGAGTTGACAAGAATAAACTATGTTGTGGTTGGACTAGGGATTAATGTAAATATTGATGAGTGGGAGTTTCCAGAGGATATCAAGGATACTGCAACCTCCTTAAAAACATATACAAATTCATCAATTAACCGTCAAGAGCTAACAGCAAAAATTTTAAACAGCTTTGAGGAGTTATACACAAAATTCATAGATGAAAATAACATTCAGGCATCAATAAATATTTGTAGAGAGAATTCTGCAGTAATTGGAAAAGATATTATTATTATAAATGGAGAAAAAAACATTGAAGCTCATGTTTTAGATATTGATAATAGAGGAAGACTTCTAGTTGAATATACCAATGGAAGGCAAGAGTACATAATATCCGGAGAGGTTTCCATAAGAGGAAAAGCAAATTATATATAAATTATATATTATCTATTACTAGTAATTTCCGCTTTTCAATGCCTCATTTCCTATATCTTATTTGTCTGGCACCCAATACCCTTGCTCCAAGTGCAGCAACTATTGTACACTTTATCAGGTCTCCTGGAATGAATATTAGAAATCCTGTTTTTAATGCAGTCATTAGTGTAATGTCTTTCCCAACAAAATTCCTCACTATTAAATAGAGATATGGGACTCCCACAGCATAAATAACAATTATTCCCGCTATTGATGCAATAAATAATCTATAAAAATTAACTCTTCTGCTGCCCTCCACAATCTTCCCTATTACATAGGCACCTATAATAAAGCCTATTAAATAACCGAAGGTAGGTTTAAATATTACCCCAGGTCCTCCAGTACCTCCAGCAAAAACAGGTACACCAAAAAAACCGATAACCACATAGATCAACTGTGATATAGCTCCTAATCTTCCTCCAAGCATTACTCCTGATAGAGCTGTAAATATAAATTGTAAGGTAATAGGAACTGTCCCTAATGGAATCTGAATAAATGCCCCAACAGCAGTAAGTGCTGCAAATAAACTAACTAATATAATTTGTTTAGTATTTATTTTCATTAATAGCTCTCCCTATGATGTAATAGTATATTATTTGAAAAGAATTTATAAGAATTATTAATCAATATGTATATTTTAGTTTACATTTTTCCTTTATTATTGTCAACCATCGCTGTGCTTTAAGTTGACAATAATAAAGTAGCTACTCAATATTGATGCAGCACGTTATTTTAGGAATAAAAAAGGACTATCCTAAAAAAATAGCCCCCTAATATAAATTCTTATATCTACTTAAAAGCAGCATTTATGACTTTGAATTATATAGCTAAATTATCCCATGTAAATACCCTGTTCTTTCCTGCATCCTTTGCAAATCCGTTAGCCTTCTCAGCTTTATCAATTAACTCTGTAATACAACATCCATCCTTAGGATAACTGGAAATACCTATTGAAATAGTGACTGGATAAATCCAAGTTTTTGTTTGTTCTTCAACAGCTTGTCTTATTCTTTCTGCAATTCTTATAGCTTTTACTTCATTTGTTTCTTTCAGAACGATTAAAAACTCATCCCCTGATAACCATCTAAATATTTTATCTTCGTTACGGAGTGTTTCTACAATTATGCCAGAAAGTCTCTTTATCATATCATTGCCTGTCTCATAACTCACTTTATTATATCTCTTAAGGTCATCTCCATCGATAAATAGTAAACTAAAACCATTTTTATCTGATTTATAACCTTCCAATAAATCAGATAGGTGGATTTTTCCTGCTCTATGATTTGGCAAGCCTGAAATATCATCTACAAATGCAAGACTACAGGCATCATCATAATAAGAAAGAGTCTCCTTTACACGATTAATAACTCCTCCTATTATATGTTTAAATAAGTTTTCTCTACTATATTTGCTGTGCCTTTTTTCTTCTTGATCTGTAAAATTCTCCAGTAGAATTTCATAATAATTTTCCACAGAGTAAATCCAATCATTATAACCTAATGTCAATATATTTACATTTGCATCTATAAACCCTTTTTCATTCATACTACTTATGTATTTTGATTTTACAATATTAATTATAGCTTCCATATCAGAAACCAGCATGTTGTTAACAATAACCGTAAACTCATCACCATGGGTGCGGAAAATTGCTGCATTATCAAATTCAGCAAACACATTTGAAATCACATCTGATAGAGTTTTTATATGTATATCTCCTATTCTTCTGCCAAAATTTTGATTAACAATTTTCATATTGGCAATATCAAAAATAAATACTACTCCCTTTTCACCAAATACTTCTTCAAAATCAGCTTCTATAAATTTAAAAAAATTAGGCAGACATGTTAGCGGATCAATGTATATGTTATTATGCATATTCTTCATTTCCATATCACTACCCCCTAATAAACATATAAAATGTTTATTTATACAACTATAAACTTATTATACCATATTTGGATATGTTTTTGATATAATGTGATATTTATTTTATGAATTCAGCGAAATTTGAATAAAAAGGTGGTAGTTAGCTTGAAAAAAATACTGCTCTAAGCTAACTGCCACCTTTTTATTGAGATTGGCTTATCAGTTTTTCTGCAAAATCTCTACCAAACTTTATACAATCCTCCAGTTCCTCTTCATTTGGCATATATTTAACCTTTATAGGTTCCTGAATGACCTTAACCTTTGCCTTTGCTAAATGCTCTTCAAGTATTTTAGTTGATTCTCCACTCCAGCCATAGCTTCCAAATGCTGCTCCAACCCTATTGGTAAATTTTAATCCTGCAAAGTCCTCTAATAGAGGAGTTAGGGAGGATAGTATTCCATTATTAACAGTAGATGAACCAAGTAAAATTCCCTTTGATTTAAAAATCTCTGTAATTACATCATTCTTATCAGCAGTAGATATCTCAAATATTTTATATGGTATTCCTGCGGCTCCCAAGCCTTTCCCAATAAATTCAGCCATTTTATGGGTAGCACCCCACATAGAGTTATAGACAACCACCACACTCTTTTCTTGAATTCCCGATGACCATTCATAGTACTTTTCAACAATTCTCATGGGATCCTTTCTCCAAATAACCCCATGACTTGGAGCAATAATATCTATAGGTAGGTTAAACCCCTTAAGCTGATCTATCTTTTGCTTAACAGACCTGCTAAAAGGAGTTAATATATTTGCATAATATTTAAGTGCCTCTTGGAATACTTCAGTTTCATCCACCTGGTCATTAAATATTTTTGATGAAGCAAAATGCTGACCAAATGCATCATTTGAAAATAGAATATTTTTACCAGTTAGATATGTAAACATACTGTCAGGCCAATGAAGCATTGGAGCCTCTATAAACATTAAGTCATTTTTACCAATATTGATTTTGTCTCCTGTGGTCACAACATTTAACTTCCAATCCTTATAATAATGCCTCTTTAAGGTTTCCTCACCCTTCTTTGACACAAATATTGGTGTGTTGGGTATATA
>JARDZI010000220.1 GCA_029240935.1 Clostridiales bacterium | reverse complement strand
ATATTATATCAAATTATTGCTAAAAAATAAAAGCCCTTAATCAGGGCTTTTATTTTACATTACATTGGTTTTTCCACTATATACAGTTCCGTTTCCTGGATTCATTGTTATTAGGGTTCCTGTTCTAATAATTTCAGTTGCACTTGCAGCTCCAACAATTACAGGTATTCCCATGTTAATACATGAAACTACTGTATCAGAGGTAATCCCCTGTTCCTCAGTAATCACTCCATTTACACGATCAAGTAAGTGACTATATTCTTTTTTAAGCTTTTTTACAACTAAAATTTCTCCAGGGTTAACTAATTCATCTATATTTGTTTCCTGCCTGATTGTACATGCATTCCCATATGTTGACTCTCCAATTCCAGTTCCCTTTACAAGTACATCACCAACTATATGTACCTTCATAAGGTTTGTAGTTCCTGCATAACCAATTGGTACTCCTGCTGCTATTACAACAAGGTCTCCCTTTTTAATATATCCATGTTCGATTGCTTCATTAACTGACTTATCAATAACCTCATCAGCAGACTCCATCTTCTCAGCAATAATTGGATAAACTCCCCAAACAATTGATAGCTTTCTTGCTATCTGCCAGTAAGGAGTAACTGCAATTATCTCACACTGAGGTCTGTACTTAGATACTATTCTAGCAGTATGTCCCGATTGGGTAGCAGTGATTACTGCACTGGCATTCAATTGCATTGCTGTGGACACAGTTGCAAGACTAATTGCATCAGGCACAGTTAGAATATGCTGCTCCCTTCTTTTCCTTAATATGAATTTAAAGTTAATATTAGTTTCAGCCTTTGATGCTATTTTAGCCATTGTTGATACAGATTCAACAGGATATTTCCCATTAGCGGTTTCACCACTAAGCATAATCGCATCTGTTCCATCTAATATAGCATTTGCAACATCGCTGGCCTCTGCTCTTGTAGGTCTTGGATTTCTTATCATTGAATCAAGCATCTGTGTTGCTGTAATGACTGGTTTTCCTGCTGTATTGCACTTTTCTATTATCATCTTTTGTGCTATTGGAACTTCTTCTACTGGTATTTGAACACCTAAATCTCCTCTAGCAACCATTATTCCATCAGATAGCTTGATTATCTCATCAATATTATCTACACCTTCCTGATTTTCTATCTTTGATATTATATGAATTCCTGTTCCACCATTATCTTCTAATACCTTCCTTATTGCCATTACATCTGCTGCTTTTCTAACAAATGATGCAGCAATAAAGTCTATTCCCTTCTCAATTCCAAATCTAATATCATTAATATCCTTTTCTGTTATCCCAGGAAGGTTTATCACTACATTAGGTACATTAATGTTTTTATGATTACCAATTGGTCCACCATTTACAACCTTACAATGTATATCCTGTCCCTCTATACTTTCAACCATCAGTTCAATTAGCCCATCACTAATGAGAACCCTATCTCCAGGTTTTAAATCCTCATTAAGCTTTTCGTAGGAAACGGAACAAATACTCTCATCTCCTTCAAGCTGCCTTGTAGTAATAGTAAACTTTTGTCCCTCTTTAAGTTCTAAATTACTACCTTTAAAATTACCTGTTCTGATTTCAGGGCCTTTGGTATCTAGTATAATTGCTATTGGTTTACTAATTTTTTTCCTAAGTCTTTTAACTAATTCTATTCTGCTTCCATGCTCTTCATATGATCCATGGGAAAAGTTAAGTCTGGCAGCATCCATGCCACTAGAAATTAATTTTTCAAGCATTTCTTCATTATCACTTGTAGGTCCAATAGTGCATACAATTTTGGTTTTTCTCATACAATCACTCCTAGCACAACTTATATATTTATAAGAAAATCTAATCCATTATATTTATTATCTCTTGTTTAACAAAGTAAATACAAATATTTTATTATTAACTCCCACGCCAGCATGCTGGCACAAAAAAAATGAAAGTTGGACTCTATCATTCTGAGTGTATTGAAAAATCTTTTAGTACTTAACTTAATATCCTTCACTGCGTTCAGGATGACAACGCCTTTGGCATTGACCTTCATATTAATAAAATAATTACAGAGAGAGAATATTTGCTAACTCATAAAATTTCTCATCAAATTCTCTTATTGTTCTCAGTGCTTCGTCTATATCTATATCCACAACTTCGTTATTTTTAATTCCTACAACTCTTTGACTTTTTTCTTCTATAAGCACATCTACTGCTTTTGCACCAAGCTTTGATGCTAATACTCTATCAAATGCACTTGGACTGCCTCCTCTTTGTATATGCCCAAGTACAGTAGCTCTTGTTTCTATTCCTGTAACCTCCTGTATGTCCTTTGAAAGCTGTTCTGCACCTCCTACTCCCTCAGCAAGCAATATGAGGTTGTGCATCTTGCCTCGCACCTTTCCTTCAATAATTGTTTTGCACAGTTCGTTAAAATCATATTTCTTTTCTGGAATTATAATACTCTCAGCTCCTCCTGCAAGTCCTGAATATAATGCTATATCCCCACATTTTCTTCCCATTACCTCTACAATACTTACTCTTTCATGGGATGTAGATGTATCTCTTAACTTATTTATTGCATCAAGAACTGTATTAAGTGCAGTATCAAATCCAATAGAATAGTCTGTGTAAGCCAGATCATTATCTATTGTTCCAGGTACTCCAACAGTTTTTATTGTATGCTCATTTGAAATCAGCTGAGCTCCTCGAAAAGAACCATCACCACCAATAACAATTAATCCTTCTATTCCAAATACTCTTAAAACATTAAATGCCTTTTTTCTTCCTTCCTCTGTTTTAAATTCCTCACTTCTAGCTGTTTTAAGAATAGTACCTCCTCTTTGGATAATATCTGATACAGAGGTACGGTTCATTTCAAATATCTCCCCATTTATAAGACCATTGTATCCCCTCTGTATACCCATTACTTTTATTCCTTTGGCAATTCCCATCCTTACTACTGCTCTAATTGCTGCATTCATTCCTGGTGCATCCCCACCACTTGTTAAAACTCCAATTGTTTTCATAATATACCTCCTGAGTCCCTAGGGACTGTATTTGTCCCACCTTTAGGACATTTAATTTTTATAAATTATTGTAGTTATATTTTAAAATCCTATGTATTTTAAACCTAGTTTCGACAAGGGTTACTTAATAAGTGATGGAAGTTAGTACTACACAAGCATCATCAACTTCACTATTAGGTACTAGTATTTCAAACAGCACCTGACCATTTTTACTTTTTCCAATCTGCTTAACTTTAACTAAGACCCCTTGATCATCTAGAGCCTTTTGAATTCTCTCAACCTCAATTTTGCTTTGTGCTACATGAACAACTGTCCACATTGTAGTCTGCCCCCTTGTATGTTCTCATGTTTATTTTATGAAATTACAGAGGAAAAATCAATACAAATTTATTTAGGTGTCTTTTGAACTATATTATTACCATCAAAGGCATAAATATTAACCTCCCTTGATAAAAGCATATAGCAAGGGAGGTTAACAAAAAGTTTTATTATCATTGAAATTAATTATACTTTAAATTCATTTACCTTTTCCACAAGTATTGATGCTGACTCACTTAAGTCTGCAGCGAAGTGGGATACCTCCTCTGCACCTGCAAGCATTTCCTGGGAGGATGCAGATATTTGTTGGGAGGATGCTGACACTTCCTCAGCAACTGCAGATACAGTTTCAACCTTAGTTAGCATAATTCCTTTTGAATTATTTGCTTTTTCTACAGAATTATATGTATCCTTTATAAGAGGTGTAGTATTTGAAACAGCTTCAATAATCTCTCCAAATGAGGTTATAGTATTTTCTACAGTACCAAATTGGTTTTCAAATAGCAAGTCCATATCCTTTGAGGTTTTTATTACGTCTTTCATCTCAGATGCAATTAATTGAACAAGACCGATTATCTCTTCAGAAGATTTTCTAGATTCTTCAGAAAGCTTTCTAACTTCATCAGCTACAACTGCAAATCCTCTTCCTGCATCACCTGCTCGTGCCGCTTCTATAGCTGCATTTAGTGCAAGAAGGTCAGTTTCCCGAGAGATATCATTAATAACATCAGTAATATTCCCTATTTTCGAAATTGTTGTCCCAAGACCATCTACTTTGTTTTGAACTAAGCTAAAAGAATCTTTTATTTGAACTATAGATTCCATTAATAAATCCAATTGACTCTTCCCATAGCTAGCCTTATTTTCTGTTTCAGAAGTATTTTCAGTAACGAGCTCTAGCTTCTCATGAATTATTTCCAATTCCCTTGAGAATTCAGAAACAATACTTACTACTTCCATAAGCTCTTCAGCCTGTGAGGATGCGCCTCTTGCAACATCTTGAATTGCAGTAGCAACCTCATTAGTAGAGGACGACATCTGCAGTGATGTTGCAGATAAAGTCCCAGCCATATCTCCAATATTTTTTGAGCCTTCAACTACCCCTAATATGGAGCTTCTTATTTTTTCAAGTGTAATATTTATTTTATCAGACATAAATGCAATTTCATCTTTACCAATCTTATTAAACATTACAGTAAAGTCACCTTCAGCAACCTTACCCATTTCCTTTGCAACATAAATTATCTTTTTTGATATACCTGCTCCGATTATACTTGAGAGAATAAATGAAAGAATTAGTGCTATCACCCCAAGAATAGAAAAAATCTGAATAAGTGAATCACGAACTTCATTCAACTTTGACATTGGGAAGGCAGCTACATAAATCCATCCCATTCTGGCATCTGTTTTATAAACAGCCATCATATTTTGTTTATAGAAATATTCGTTTTGACCTTTTTTATTTTTTAATATTTGTTTTCCACCATCTGTATTTGCTATATTAAATGTAAATATTTCCTTATCCTCAGGGTGCATAATAGTTGTTCCATCACTCTCCATTACAAATAGGTACCCATCATTAACCAGTTCAATATTCCCAATGTATTTTGTAGAAAGTTTTTTGATATCAATAGCTTGGACAAGTACACCTAGCACATTGTTCTGAATTTTTATGGGAAACCCAATACTTAAAACAGGATTTCCAGAATATTGGCTTTTTTCGATTTTAGAAATATACTCCACACCTGATGAAATAGGCATCTTAAATGCAGTCATACTACTCATATTCTGGCCTGTTTTACTATTTGCGTAATCCCCATCTGCTATGCATACTCCGCTTTGGTCAAGTAACATTATGTTCTCAAATACTCCATAGCTCGATACCATACTACTAAGCTTACTATTTAATATCTTTCCATCTTCAGCAATGTTTCCACTTACGCTTTTTTTCTGTAAAAAATCAATAACCTGACGATCATAGGATGTTTGACTTCCTACGTTTTCAGTCAACATAACAATATTCTGTATAGATTGCATAGCGAATTTCTGTTCATTTACAACTGTCTCCATAGCGTTTGTCATGCTTGTATTGGATACCTTAAAATAAACAATACTTCCTGAAATAATTATTGGAACCAGTGCAAATGCAGTAAACAATAAAATGAACTTTCCCCTCAGTTTCATATATTTACGCACCTTTCTACATAGAATTATCTATATTTTCTAATCTCTGTTAGTATTATAACATAGTTTTCCATCATTAAACAATTATTTCTAAAATATATGTAAATCTCACAAAAAAATGCCTCTTGCTTTGATATCAAGAGGCATTTTTTTAATTTAGTTTGACATTGTCTTCACCAAGCTTCAATTTCAGTTCTTCAATTAAGTCGGGATTTAATTTTACCCACATATCCCTTGAAGCCATCAATTTTTGATGTGCTTGCTTCAAAACAACGTATACAGGACTCTCTCCCTTATGTTTAGTGAAAATATCTTTGAGCTCTTCTATTTGAGTTTTCCACAAACTGTCGTCCAATCTTATATATAGCTTTTCCAATTCTATTGGTGATTTTTTTAAGGGCTCTATTTCTTCAGCAATAATTTTAGGCTGTTCATCTTCCCTTACACTTACCCTACCCTTTATTTTAATTATGCTGTCCTCTTGAATAAACCTTGTACATTTTTGATAAATTTTAGGGAATACCAGTATTTCTATACTTCCAAACA
>JARDZI010000219.1 GCA_029240935.1 Clostridiales bacterium | reverse complement strand
CGAATGTAACGAGCTGATTGAACTGTTGCAGGGTATCCATAAGGACTTTAACCTTTCAGTTATGCTTATCGAGCATCACATTGATGTTGTTTTGAAACTATGCAGCCGAATTTATGTTTTGAACCTCGGGAAATTACTTGCAGAGGGTGCACCTAGTGAGATTCAATCGAACCCTGATGTTATACGTGCATATCTCGGTGAACGGAGGAAAAGACAATGAAAAAATTAGTGGAAGTAAAGAATTTATTTTCCTATTATGGAGGGATTTGCGCCCTCAATGGCATTTCACTTTTCATCAATGAAGGAGAGATAACTTCAATTGTTGGATCTAATGGTGCTGGGAAGTCTACTCTTATGCGCACAATAGCCGGTGATAAACGCATTGATTCCGGAGAGATTATGGTGATAAACGCATTGATTCCGGAGAGATTATTTTTAAAGATAAACCATTATCAGAAAATGTTCATGAGGTGGTTTCCAGCGGTATCTCACTTGTTCCCGAAGGACGGCACATATTTCCCGCACTATCTGTACGTGAAAATTTAATTTTAGGAACCTGTGCTCGTAAGGGAAAGGAATATAAACGTGCCATGAATGAGACAATGGAGGAAGTTCTCACGCTTTTTCCGATTCTTGGAAAGCGCATCCGCCAGTCAGGTGGGACACTATCAGGCGGGGAGCAACAGATGTTAGCCATCGGACGTGCGCTAATGGCACATCCTAAATTGCTATGCTTAGATGAACCTTCTTTAGGATTGGCTCCAATAATAATTGATGAAGTTTTTGATAAAATTCAACATCTTAATAAAGAAAAAGGACTCACGGTATTATTGGTTGAACAAAACGCATACCTTGCACTTGATGTTGCTGACCATGCCTATGTATTGAATACAGGTCAAATTACTTTAGAAGGTACTGGACAAGATTTGGTCGATAATCCAAGTGTTCAGGAAGAATATTTGGGAGTAAAGCACTGACATAGCTATTGCAATTTTGCTCCTTCTTCACATACTTTTATAGGAGGCTTACTGGAATGAATGATAAAAATTATGAAATAGCTATTAAACTTCGGCATGACCTGCATCGACATCCCGAAGTATCAAATAATGAAGTGTGGACGAAAGCTTATCTTATGGATTTTTTGCGTAAAAATACAAGCCTTGATGTTGTAGACCGTGATGCGTGGTTCTATGCGGTTTACCATGCTTCCGCCAAAGCTAAAAAAATTGCGTTTCGCGCGGACTTTGACGCACTGCCAATCGATGAAACGATTACTTTGCCATACGGTTCACAAATCCCCGGTGTATCTCATAAATGCGGTCACGACGGCCATAGCGCTTCGTTGATAGCTCTTGCACTGGAAGTAGATGAATTGGGCTGTGAAAATAATATATATTTCATCTTTCAGCATGCAGAAGAAACCGGAGACGGTGCAAAGCAATGTGTGGCTTTGGTTGAGGAAGAAGGAATATACGAAGTCTTTGGATATCACAATGAACCCGGGTATCCTTTGGGAGAAGTTATTGTAAACAGCGGTAGCTTTCAGTGTGCATCAAAAGGCATGAGTTTGTATTTCAAAGGTGTTTCTTCTCATGCTTCTGACCCTGGTGTGGGGCGAAACCCTGCGCTTGCGATTGCGAGAATTATTTGTGCATTGCCGTCTTTGTATCGGGCAGAAGACTACAACGGATTGGTTTTATGCACAGTTATACATGTGGAAATTGGCTCACCGGCGTTTGGTACATCAGCGAGCTCAGGAGTGTTGCGCGTCACTTTGCGCGGTCAGTATGAGGAAGAAATGAACCATCTTCAAGCTCGTTTGGATATGTTAGCCTTTGGCTTAGCTTCTGAATATGGATTGGATTACCATACCGAATTCTGTGATTATTTTCCGGAATCTGTCAATCATCCTTCAAGTGTAGAAAAGATTCGGAAGGTTTGTGCAAAACTTGGAATTAAGACTCATGAATTTCCACACCCCAAACGTGGTTCTGAAGATTTCGGCTATTTTACCAAGGCAACCTTAGGCGCTTACTTTGATATCGGAGCGGGAAATATAACTCCGCACCATACAGTAACATTCGATTTCCCTGATGAAATTATTAAAACTGCTGTAGACGTGTTTTATGAACTTGCATGCGAAAAAGGGGAATAAGTTTTAGTTTTTCTAAGTAAGAAATAAAATATTGACAAAAATACAAAACTTTTATATTATAAATACAAAATTAATATTTACGATGAAGAGGATTAGTAAATTTACATGGTCTAAAGAGAGAAAATCATTGGTGAGAGATTTTTGACCTTCTGTATTTTGAACCCGCCTCAGAGTATTTGGGAGTTACAACCCAAAGGGCAAAACCCTTATATAAATGAGATGCTGTAATTTTATTGCAGCAATTAGAGTGGTACCGCGGATAACCGCCTCTTAGCATAGAGGCGGTTTTGTTGTTTTTTTGAGATTTAATATTAAAAGGAGAAATTATGGCTAAAAAGGAAAAAGATTTTGTTAAAGAAATTACCCCAATGGAAGAAGACTTTAGCAGGTGGTATACAGATGTAATATTAAAAAATGAACTGGTTGATTATTCACCTGTAAAAGGTTTTATGGTTATAAGACCATACGGTTATGCTTTATGGGAAAAAATTCAGCAATTTGCTGACGAAAAATTCAAAGCAACAGGACATAAAAATATGTATTTTCCTCTTTTAATTCCTGAAAGCTTGCTGACAAAAGAAAAGGAACATGTTGAAGGCTTTGCTCCTGAAGTTGCTTGGGTTACTCATGGTGGCAATCAAGAATTAGCAGAAAGATTGGTTGTAAGACCTACTTCAGAAACAATTATATGTCACATGTATGCAAAATGGTTAAATTCATACAGAGATTTGCCTTATCTTTACAATCAGTGGTGTAGTGTAGTTAGATGGGAAAAAACTACAAGACCATTCCTCCGAACTTCTGAGTTTTTATGGCAGGAAGGTCACACATTACATGAAACAGAGGAAGAAGCACAAGCAGAAACACTGCAAATGCTTGATATATACAGACAAGTTGCAGAGGATTTAATGGCGATGCCTGTTGTTGTTGGTCAAAAGAGTGAAAAAGAAAAGTTTGCAGGAGCTCATGCAACATACACAATGGAAGCATTGATGCATGACGGCCAAGCATTGCAAGCAGGAACGTCACATAATTTAGGACAGCATTTCACAAAGGCATTTGAAATCAAGTTCCAAGGAAGAAACGGACAAGAGCAACACCCATTCCACACTTCATGGGGAATTTCCACAAGACTGATAGGCGGATTAATAATGGTGCACTCAGATAACAGAGGATTGGTTCTTCCTCCAAGGATGGCACCAACTCAGGTTGTTATAATTCCAATTGCTCAAAATAAAGAAGGTGTATTGGATAAGGCTAATGAGTTATTTGACAAGATGAAGGCTAAAGGAATAAGAGTTGAGCTTGATGACAGTACAGAAAATTCACCAGGATGGAAATTTAATCAATATGAGATGAAGGGATATCCAATTCGTATAGAAATAGGACCAAGAGATATTGAAAATAATCAAGCTGTTGCTGTAAGAAGAGATAAGCTTGAAAAAGAAATAGTTTCTCTTGATAATATTGAAAATACTATTCAAGAAATGCTTGATATAATGCAAAAAGACATGTTTGAAAAAGCTAAGGCTCACAGAGAAGCAAACACATATATAGTTGAAGACTATGAACAATATAAAAAGGATTTACCAAACCGTCCTGGATTTGCAAAAATGATGTGGTGTGGAGACAGGGCTTGTGAAGATAAGTTAAAAGAAGAAACTGGAGCAACTATTAGATGTATTCCTTTTGAACAAGAAAACCTTGGGCACAAGTGCCATATATGCGGCAAAGAAGCAAAACACATGATTTATGTGGCAAGGGCATATTAGCAAATTGAAGTGTATGTGTAGCATGTAAGAGGTCCAGAAATTGCAAGAAAGAACATTAAAAAGGGCATTGCACTAATTTCTTAGTGCGACGCCCTTTTGATTTATACAAATCAATTTAATAATTAATGGTTGCAGTATTTGAATAATTTGAAGTTCCTGAATCGTTAGTTGCTGCAACTCTGTAAGAATATACATTATTTCTAATTACTGTTCTATCAGTGTAAAATCTTGTGCCAGTATACATGCTTGATCCAATACTGGTACCAATAACTCTAAAATTTCCACCGTTAACTGAACGTTCAATTTTAAAAGCTGTTTCATTTGTCGAGTTGTCCTGCCAATAAAGGCGAACTGCACCTAAAGGTATTCTGCTTAGGATTAAGTTTGTTGGCGCATTAGGAATCAGTACCGGATTTGCTGTAACTAAAATTTCATTAGTAAAATCTGAATTCATGGTGACAGTAGGAAAATTAGAAAGGGTTTCATCACCTACAGTTACCCTGCCAAATATACGGTAGTAATAATTGTTTTTTGCATTCCCAATCACATTTGTATATGTGGTTGTGCCTGCAGGGATGATTGCTATATCAACCCACTGACCATTTAAACTTATTTTTCTTTGAACAATTTGAACAGCACCATAAATATTGTTATAGGTCCAATTTAATATAACATGTCTGTTATTGCCATTACCCACAAGATTACCCGTTAAATTACTAGGAGGTGCTGGAGGTACTGCAAATGCAACTGAATGCATCATATCCATTTCTTCATGTGCTAGAATGTGGCAATGATATACATATTCCCAACCGTAGTTGACTTTATGGTTTCTGACTTCATTGATTGGGTTTCCCAATGGATCAAACCAGCCATTAGGAGGGGGACCTTCTAATACAGCATTTTCCGGCATTGTTGGATCAATTAAACGAATGCTGTTTGGAACTTTAAATGGTATTTTTGAAAGATCAGGAATATTTGGTCTTAATGCAATTACTGTGTGCTCTAAAGGATTTACCCTTATTGTTTCCTTCCAACCCAATTCATTAGGGTCAGGGGGTAACATGGCACCATCCCACGCAACTCTGTTTATAAGCTGTGCTGAATACAAGTGGGTGTGAATAGTATGGGTATCCACGCCATTATGGGTTATTTTCCATATTTGTGTGCCATCATCTAAGGAGCCTATGACAGTTGTTTCTAAATCCTTAGTGCCCTTAATAACTTCTACAGGTGGACTTGCAAAGCCATATACAACAAATTGATTGAAATTAGAGCTTGTTACAGGAAATTCTAATCCGAGCATACCACTCATTCGACCGTATCCCAAGTCATATACTTCGCCCATTTCATCCTGTAAGGCCTTAGGCTCTATTTGAAGAGTAGCAGGGGCTAATAGCACGCCGTCCTTATTTATTGGTCGGAATGTTTTAGAAAATTCATGAAGCTGAACGTATTGACTTTGAATATCTGCTGGTAAATTAGCGTCATCAATATCATAAGCAGATTTATATGCAGCTTGAGGAATAATAATAGTGTCCTGGCTTACTTCAAAAACACCTTTTTTATTATCCACTTTTGATTTTTTAAAAACAGTTTTTAATAATTCAAAATCATAAGCTGCATCAGGAGTTGAATTATTAACTCTTATTTGCATTATAGTTCTTGTATTAGGACCAAATCCCTTTTGAGTTGAAGGCGCACCGCCTTCTGCTTGTAAATCTTGGTTTTCACTGTAATAATCATAACGTAAATCTGCTGCTGGAAATGCTGCAGGAGCATCATTGTATAAAATAAGTGTTTTTCCAGCATGTTGTGAGAAATCTACTATAACATCTGCTCTTTCTGCTGCTCCTAAGAGTAGGGAATGTTGATCTACATTACCAGCATTAAATGTTGTAGCGTTAAGATTCCAAGTAATATGTTGATTTGGAATAATAACTGGTTCTGGTAAAAAACCGCTTTCTGTTCCTATTTGTATCCAGTCAGGTCCCTTTAAAGTAGGGTCAGGAATTCCTGGAGGCCAATCGGCTGGAATGCCCGGTGTATTACAAACTGAAATAGTTTTTACTTCTGTTGGATAACCTGTGTCAGGTGAAATATAACCTGTTTCGGTTTCATCAGCTACATAAAGCTGCAAGTTAAAGAAACGGTCATCAGCAGCATTTAGTATTCTAAAACGGTATGCCTTTGGTTCAACAGCTAAAAACGGATATGCAGTACCATTTACAATTGGCGTGTCCATAAAAGCTTCACCTGGCATGGATGGAAATGGCATAGCAGGTATCATAGGCGGTTGTTCTGGTGTGCTTACAGGATCAATATAATATGGGTTTGGAATTGGTTGGTTTTTAACATTTGCTGTAGGTGGCCAAAACCAAGGACCATACATCCAGCGGCCAAATGGGTTTACACCATCTACAGCCCATGGATTTTGTGCTGGACTATATACGTGAGGATACCAAAGATCACCTGTATTTGTTCCATTTGGATTAGTACCCCACACCCATGTTGGATCAGTGGTTGAAATAGTAGCACTGTCAACAAATGTTTTGTCCTGTATCACTAAAGGGATTCCAAGG
>JARDZI010000013.1 GCA_029240935.1 Clostridiales bacterium | reverse complement strand
TACAGTCGACATCTTGACCTTCCATTGCAATTATATGCATCGTTTCATCAAATTCACCATTTCCAAACCAAAGTGCTATTACCTCTGCTGCAGCATTTGGGTAAGCATGAATCCAATTATATTTTTCAAATCTCTTTTCACAGGGCTTCCAGGCAGCTTCCCAAGTTTCTTCATCAATACACCTGTCAAGTGCATATTTTACTATTGAATAATACTCACTATCCTTTGGAAGCATTTCTATAGTATCTATGACAATTTTTCTTATGTCATTTTCTACAAATGCCAATGATACCAAAACAGCATTAAATATCTCCCCAATTACTCCATTATTATAGTGGCTTATTACTCCATCAATCCATGCTAGCTTTGCTGCCATATATGGCTCTCCTGGTGCTGCCATTCCGCATATAGCGCCTCTCATTTGAGCACCTATCCACTCACGATATGGGTTATTCAAAAATCCACTGACCGGTGGGTAGATACCAAGCTTCATGTTTCTTAATGCAATCTCTTCAGCAGACCAGCCAAATGGCATAAGAGCTACCCATTCCAAGCCAATATCCTTTGAGGTTACTTTATATCCAGTTCTTTCAAATGCCTTTATGAATGCCAATTCATATGTAATATCATCATTAAAAGTATTAGGCTTTCTAGTATACTCTCTTATTTCACCATAGACTTCTCTTAAATTGTCTGTAGTAAAGCCTTCAATGGCTGTACCAAGGGCCCCCCCACAGATTTGAGCATACCATCCTGCATTAATCTTTTCCTCATAATCCTTTGAATAAACATTATAAGGTATTTTATTACTAAACTTAACATTCTTACAGTATTCTTCCCAGGTTCCATATTCTTTAAAGTTCCAGTATTCTGATCTTTTATCTTTTTTAGCATTACATATCATATGATTTATAATTGAAGTAATTCTATTAAGCTCTACCATATCATTTTGGTCATATGCCTTTATTCCCAAAGGTATTTGCTCTTCAATTTCTCTAATATCCATCCCCATGTTTTCCAAGGACTGAATTCCACCAATAAATACCCTTTCCTCTGCACCAGAGCCTGGAACATTACTGTGCCAAAGCATCCTTAGAGCATCGTCCTGTTGCTTTTCTAGCAATTCAATGGCATCCCAGGTCTGCTCCTCCTCTGACAGAGGTTTGGGCTTACCTTTTTTCATAAGCTCTAGTTCCATTTCCCATGCTTTCATTTCTTCACCAATTAAAAGATAATTTTTGTGTTACCTTTTCCTCTCCTGACTATATTCATTGAATGTTCATAGGCTTTTTTAAGGATGTATTCAGTATCAACTAGTACTCTTTCATCCTTCTTTATAAACTTTCCATTAACCATCGTATGAATAATGTTTTTTGCATTCGAACTATATATTATTGATGCAAGTGGATTATATACAGGCATAGTATTTACTCTTTTCAAATCCCATATTGCAAGATCAGCTGAATATCCAACTTTAATGCAACCAGATTTAAATCCTAATGCTTTATGCCCTCTCATTAGCATCTTCCACATATCTTCAAGTTTAAATTCTGTTGCACTATTAAACATCTTTCCAATAAGTGCAAACATACGTACTTGTTCCAAGGGATTTAATGTATTTGAGCTTGCTGCTCCATCTGTACCTGTACAAAGATTTATTCTATCTTTTAACTCCCATATTTTGCCCATGCCCATGTTTAGCTTCATATAAGTTTTTGGACTTACGGCAAAATATGTATCATCATTTAAATACTTCAAATCCCCTTCCCTAATCCACAATCCGTGGGCAACTATTAGGGGAACATCAAAGCCACCAGCATTATAAAGCATTTCAAAGGGAGTCACTCCATATTTTTCAATGCTCTCCTCTACCTGGATCTTAGTTTCTGACATGTGAATATGTATCCCTACACCAATATTTTTTGCTCTATCCAGTATTTTAATTAAAGCATGGTTTGAACAGGTATATGGTGAATGGGGACCGAATCTCAACCTTAAATGGCTACTTTCATTACCTCTTTTTTCAATTAAACCTGTTACCTTTTCAAGTTGTTCATCAAAATCCTCTGATATTCCGAAAAGGGTTGGAGCTATATCAGCCCTGATTCCAGTTTCAAGTACTGCGTCACATATTCTATCTGCATTAAAATAATGATCTGCAAATGCTGTAACTCCATTATCAATCATTTCCACTATTGCAAGAAGGGCTCCATAATAGGTGTCCTCCTCAGTCATTTTGCTCTCATAAGGCCAAATCTTCCTGTTAAACCAATCTTCAATGCTAACGTCCTCAGCAATACCCTTGAATATATTCATTGGTGAATGTGTATGAAGATTTACAAGGCCTGGTGTTACAAACAAGCCGCTGCAGTCCACAGTTTCCTCATTCTGAGGGGTAAACTCCTCTGATATTCTGGATATTTTACCATCCTCAATATATAAATTTTTATTGGTAGTTACAATACCCTCTTCATTTATTATATTAGCATTTTTTAAAATCAAATTACTTCCCATACTTCTTCAATAACTCCTTAACAAGGTTAATAAATCTATCCCTGTCAATATCTACTGCAACATGTACATTAGGTTTTTTTCCAGTAACCCTGTAAATATCTACAACTGTTTTACCACTTGTAAACTCCCCCTTAGTTTCAACATCCACATAAAGGTATTGGGTCTTTAGAAGGCTTTCATCTATTACTGCTGCAACTGCTGAAGGGTCATGGAGTGCTGCTCCTTTAAATCCATGCCTCCTATAAAACTCCAAATATGAAAGCATACATTTGCCTGTGAACTCTGAAGGACCATTGTTTAGAGAAAGTATTTCTCTTATATCCTCCTCAAATGCAAGGGCTTTATGTGTTGCATCAAGACCTACCATTGTTATATCTATTCCTGACCCAAATACAACCTTGGCAGCCTCAGGATCAGCATAAATATTGAATTCGGCTGATGGAGTGCAATTCCCTAGTCCAATTGAACCACCCATAAATGTTATATTGGATATTTTCTTCCTTATATCAGGATACTTCATTAAAGTTAATGCAATGTTTGTTAAAGGTCCTAAGGCTATAATTTGAAGCTCTCCCTTATAATTAATGGCTTCTTCATATATGGTATCATATGCATTTTTATAATAAGTACTTCCCTTAGCTTCAGGGATAACCATATTACCAAGTCCTGATGAACCATGTACCTCCTCTGCAGTTACAGGTTCCTTCATTATTGGTCTTGAGGCTCCCCTTGCCACCCTAACACTTTTACCTATATATTCAACTAGTTTAAGTGCATTATTTGTTGTTTTTTCTATTCCTACATTTCCTGCAACGGTTGTTATTGCCCTTATATCGAGATTATCAGCAGCAAAGGCAATAAAAAGGGCTACAGCATCGTCAATTCCTGGATCACAATCTATAATAACTGGTTTTTTCATTTCGCACCCTCTTTAATTGTATTTCTTCATTGCTTCATATAGCATATTAATGAAACCTTCCCTGTCAATATCAAAGGCTACATCAACATTTTTAGGCTTACCCTCAACATCGTTATAATCCACTACTGTACATCCACTTGTAAATTCTCCCCATGTTTCAATATCCACATGACATGACTTTGTTGTTATTAATGTGGGGTCGATTACCCATGCTACAGCAACTGGATCATGAAGGGGACTCCCAGCAAAGCCAAACTTGTCATTTACTGCTTCATGAAATTTACCAAAGAAATCAAGCAGTTCAGCAACCATCACAGCTACCTTATTACCTATTCCTCTAATATTTTCTATTTCATCCTTATATATCTGTGCCTTATGTGTAACATCAAGTCCACACATTGTTATTGGAATTCCTGAGTTAAATACTATGTTTGCTGCCTCAGGGTCAACAAGTATGTTGAATTCAGCTGCTGGAGTCCAATTTCCTCCATAGCAGGAGCCACCCATTAATGAAATTCTATCTATTTTGTCCTTAACCTCTGGATGTGAAATAAATACCTGTGCAATATTTGTAAGTGCTCCTGTTGGTATTAAGGTTACCTTTTCCGAGCTTTTATTTAATACATCAACTATTGTTTCAACAGCACTTCTTTTGCTAGGTTTAATTGTAGCTGGTGGAAGCTCAGGTCCATCAAGTCCACTTTCTCCATGAACCTCAGGGGCAGTTTTCAGTTCTCTAATAAGTGGCTTTTCTGCACCCTTGCTTACCTCAACATCAACACCTGCAAAGCTTAATACCTTTAGGGCATTGTTAAATGTCTTTTCAATTGTCTGGTTTCCTGCAACTGTTGTTACCGCCCTAACATCTAGCTTATCACTTGAAAAAGCAAGCAAAAGAGCAATTGCATCATCATGCCCTGGATCGCAGTCGATTATTACAGGTTTTTTCATGAACTTTGTCCCTCCTTAATCTTCTTCAGCTTAGCCGTGCGTCTAGATGAATAAATTACTAGACCGATTATTGTAGCTATATATGGAATCATTTGTACAAATTCTGATGGAATTCTTAAGGATTGTAAATTATTCGAAAGTGCTCCTGCAAATCCAAATAATAGTGATGTAAGGAAGGTACCTACTGGCGTTCCCCTTCCCATAGCCTCAGCAGCAAGTGCTATAAAGCCTCTTCCTGCAGTCATGTTAGTTGAGAACCATGACACATATCCCATGGACATATATGCCCCACCAAAGCCTGCAAGTGCACCGCTTAACATTAATGCAATATATCTTATTCTGTTTACGCCTACACCTACTGAATCTGCAGCATCTGCATTTTCTCCAACGGCTCTTATTCTGAGACCAAGTGGCGTTTTATAAAGTAATAGGAATACAAGTAAAACCATAAGTATTGAAATATAGGTTAGTACATTGTGACCTGATAATATAGGTCCAAGTATTGGTATTTTATTTATAAGTGGTAAGGTTACCATAGGAAGTATTTCACTTTTTAAGGATGAAGATATTCCTTTATCATGGGCTACCAAGAAGAGAATAAAAATTGTTCCTCCACCTGCTAATAAATTTAGGGCAATACCAGTTAAAATTATATCTGCCTTCAGATTAAGTGAAAAATATGCAAGAAGTACAGACATAAGGACACCAGCTATTACTGCAGCTACAAGACCTATCCATGCACTATGAGTAAGGGCACTTATTATAACCCCTGCCAATGCTGATGTTAACATAGTACCTTCAAGGGCTATATTTGTAACTCCAGCTCTATCTGAAATCACTGCTCCTAAAGCTGCAAACAGTATAGGGGTCATAACACGTAAAACAGCATAACCAAAACTAGTTGAAAATATAATCTCAATTATATTACTCATTTAAACTAACCCCCTTTACAGTTATTTCTTCCTTTGCTTTTTTTACAATTATTCTATGTCTCCAAGTTGAAAGGAAGCTTTCTGCTGCAACAAGTATTATCATTATAGCTTGAATAATAGAAACAACTTCGCTTGGAACATCTGTCATTCTAGCCATTAAATCTGCACCTATTCTTAGGAATGCAAGTAAAAATGCTGCTATAGGAACAAGTACTGGATTGTTTCTAGCAAGTATTGCAACCATCATTCCATCCCAACCATAGCCTGGCAGGGATTGCCATTGGAATCTTGTATACATCCCAAGAAGCTCTGTTGCTCCTCCTATACCTGCTATAATACCCCCTATTACCTGTGCATATACAACAACTGATGTAGTATTAATACCTGAGTAATCAGCAAATTTCTGATTTAAACCAGTCATTCTTATTGCATAACCCCATTTAGTCCTGTATAGGAAATAATAGGTTATAATTATCATTGCTATTACAAGAAGTAATCCAAAATGAATTCTAGTCTTAGGTATAAGATTTGGAATTAATGCAGTAGTTTTTAATTTAAAGGATACCATTGCTCCTGCATTTGCATCCCTTAATGTATAATTTATTATAAATAATCCAAGATATAATAATATGTAATTTAGCATTAGCGAAGATACTAGCTCACTGGCATTCCACTTTGTTTTTAGCTTTGCTGTTATGTAAAGAAACCCTCCTCCAACTAATCCTCCTGCAATTATTGCAGCAATTGGGTGTATAAAACTTGGAAGTGGCACTAATATTCCCACAACAGCAGCAGCTATTGCACCTATAAAAAACGCACCTTCACCACCCATGTTAAACTGTTTAGCTTGGAACATTACACATACCCCAAGTCCTGTAAATGTTAATGGAATTGCCATTTCAATTACATTTCCAAAATATCTAAGCTTAGTAACTGGTCCAAATAATAATTTACTCAAAGCCTCTCCTGGCTGCTGGCTAACAAAGAATATTATTATAAAGGCAATTAAAAGGGCCAGTACTATTGCTACAAGGGTTCTTAAAAGTTCGAACAGTTTTTCACTACGCATTTACAACCCTCCCTACTTCTTCCTTGGATTGTTTCTTAAGTCCTAACATATACTCTCCAAGCTCTATTTCTGATACCTTAGAGGCATCCTCAAAGTATGCAACAATTTCTCCACCATACATTACAATAAGACTATCGCTTAATTCCATTACTTCATTTAAATCAGCAGAAATAAGCAATACAGCTGTACCATTGTCTCTTAACTCAACAACTCTATTATGAATAAATTCGGTTGCCCCAACATCAATACCCCTTGTTGGCTGATCAGCAATTAAGAGCTTTGGTTCTGATGAAAATTCCCTTGCTACAACAACCTTTTGAATATTTCCACCTGAAAGCATTTTTACAGTCTGCTTTGGTGAGTTACACTTCACCTTATACTCTTCAGCTAATTGCTTTGATAATCCATTTATTTTTTTCATGTCCAATAATATTTTTTTATTTAATGACTTTTTCTCAATCCTATCAGATATTAGATTTTCTTCAATTGAACCTTCTCCTGCAACACCATATGTCATTCTATCCTCTGGTATATGTGAGGTTCCAAGATTCCTTATCTGCTTTATTGAAAGATTATTTATTTTACTTTCATTTATACTCATTTCACCATTGTTTGACTTTCTAAGACCAGTGATAATTTCTACAAGTTCTCTTTGCCCATTGCCTTCTACTCCGGCAATACCCAATATTTCGCCCTTTCTAACACTAAAGCTCACATTCTTCAAAACAGTTTTACCAAGTTCATTTGTGTAATTTAAATTATTAACATTTAAAACTCTATTTTCTGGTTTACTTTTTCCCTTTTGAATATTTAGTATTACATCTCTTCCAACCATAAGTCTTGATATATCCTGTTCTGTTACATCAGATGTATTAAACACTCCCATGCTTCTACCGTTTCTCATTATCGTTACTCTATTTGTTATTTGCTTTACTTCCTTAAGCTTATGAGAAATAAATACAATAGTGTGACCCTTATCCTTTAAATTTATAAGTTCCTGAAACAGTTCTACAGTTTCCTGTGGAGTTAAAACTGCTGTAGGTTCATCAAGTATTAATATTTTAGCTCCTCTTAAAAGAGCTTTTAATATTTCAATCTTTTGTTTCATTCCAACAGGAAGATCAGCTACTACAGCCCTAGGGTCAACCTTTAAATTATATTTTTTAGACAATTCTTCAGTAATTGCTATTGCTCTATTAAAATCAATAAAACCACCCTTTTGTGGTTCAGCGCCTAAAACCATATTTTCTGCCACTGTAAGTGAAGGTACCAGCATAAAGTGCTGATGAACCATTCCAATACCATTTTTAATTGCTGCACTGGGTGATGTAATATTGACCTTCTTTCCATTTATATATATTGACCCTTCCTCAGGATGCTCAAATCCAAATAATATCTTCATAAGAGTAGATTTTCCAGCTCCATTTTCACCTACCAAAGCATGTATTTCTCCATCCTTTAGTGAGAAATCAACTCCTTGATTTGCTGCAATTCCATTAGGATATACCTTAGTAATACCCTCCATTCTTAACAATTCCTGCTCCATCAAAATCCCCCCATTTATTAAGTAAGGTATATACATCAGCATAACCCGATGCATATACCTAAAAGATTATTCCTATGGTTTTACGGAGTTTCTTATTTCATTAAGTTTGTCTGTTTCCATTCCAAGTGCACTGTCTACAACTATTTCTCCGCTAACTATTTTTGCTGTTAAGTCAGTCATTAGTGTTCTATATTCTTCTGGAACTATCTTCTGGTAATATTCATTGTCAGCAAGCCCTACACATTCTTCCTTAAATCCTAGAGATTCCCTTTTACCATATGGAGCTGTTCCATCCAAATGCATTTTTACTGCTCTTAAAAGTGAATTATCTACTCTCTTTAATACTGAAGTAGTTATAAGGTCAGCCTTTGCTGGGTCAGAAGCAAACTGTAAAGCCTGATCTGAGTCAACTCCTATTGCATATTTTCCCTTGTCCTTTGCTGCATCAAGCTGTCCAAGTCCTGCTTGCCCTGCAACATTAAAGCCTATATCAGCACCTTGATCATACTGTGCAAGTGCCATTTCCTTACCCTTTGCTGAATCTGCAAAGTCTCCTATATATGAAATAGCAACCTTTATATCCTTATCAATATACTTTGCTCCCTGAATATATCCAACTAGGAAGTCATTTATAACTGGTATATCCATCCCTCCAAGGTATCCTATTAACTTCTCTGGATTAGCCTTTGGCATTGTTGATGTAGTAACCTTAGCTGCCAAAGCACCTGCAAGGAATGAGCCTTCGTTTTGTTTATATTCTATTGAATATATATTTGAGAAGTCTCCCTTGTCATAATTAACTGTTGTGTCGAATATTATGTATTTTTTTTCTGGATGATCTGGAGCTATTTTTTCAAGGAACTCAGTCATCTGCCAAGTACCAAGAATTACAATGTCCCAGTCCTCTTCTGATACATCTAGTAGTGTTGGTTCCCATTTTGATTGGTCATATGTCATTTCGATGGTTTTTGTTTCTACATCATTACCAAATTCATTCTTTATTAACTTCATTCCAGCATCAGCTGAATCAAAGAATGATTTGTCCCCAAGAGTACCGTTTAGAATAAGTACAATTTTTAATGGTTCTTTTGCAGCATCATTTCCTGTTGGTTCAGTTGGTGCTGGATCCTTTTTTGAACATCCTGTAAGAACAAGAGCAAGAACCATTACAGCAACTGTCATAAACGCAAGAAATCTTTTCATATTTTCTCCCCCTTTTTATATGGTTAAACGTTTTATTAAAACGTTTAACTTAATAATATATGGATATTATGGAAAACACAATCTTTTCTAGTATACTAGATCTGTCAATTTTCATGCTTTTTTTTGAATCTTCTCATATTTCCTATCATTTCCTTACTTTTGTAGAATCTAACTTGGATATTACTTCTACATATCCCATTAAAATCATACTTTACACTTCACTACAGTATGCTTCACCAACTATAAACATAAAGACCTCTGTTCCCACAGAGGTCTTTATGTTTATCACATTTTAAATAAAATCCACTTACAAGTACTTAACTCATATTTTATTTCATAGATTCTTTCAGCACCATTTAGCTGGCTCTGGCATTTATAAACAATCATATTATTCCCTGCAAGCTTTTCTATTGTCTTATGTATAATTTTATCTATTCTAATAGTTTCTAAGGATTCATCCTCCCTTTCAAACCTAAACCTAACAGGATTTGGACATCCATCCCTTGTAAACCATGCAACCATCTCAATGGGCTTTGCAATTACCTTCAATGCTTTTCCACCCCTTATAAAATACTAGTCATTACAGGATAATCTCCCTCCCCAACTCCTCCATTTATAGGTTTAATTCCTGAATGGAGAAATATTGACTTAACAATTGAATTAGCTCCATATTTTAATCTGATTTTATCAATAGCAGTGTCAATAGCTTTGTTTTTATCAATATCCCTGTCATCAAACATGGATACCTGACTAAACTCATTTGAACAAAGCTCCGACACAGAAACTCCAAGATGGCGAATTGGTTCTCCCCTCCATACCTCATCAAAAAGCTTGTATGCAATATTAGCAATATATTTTGTTGAATCTATTGGAAAGTCAATTTTTCTCTGTCTTGAGTAGGTTTCTAGCTTATTGGTTCTTATGCTTACAGCAACAAGTCTACAACAGTTTTCCGAATTTCTAAGTCTCATTCCAAGGCTTTCACATAGAGATAGTAAAACCATATGGGCGGTTGTTCTATTTTCCACATCAAAGGAGATTGTTGTGGAATTTCCCATTCCCTTCATATTAATAAAGTTGCTTTTTCTAACCTCAGATTCCTCTATTCCATTGGCATAGTTCCATATAAGTCTTCCATGGCTTTTTAATAAGCTTTCCAGCATCTCCCTGTCATGATTAGCCAATTCCCCTATTGTATGAATATTCAATTTATAGAGTTTCTCTGTTGTAGCTCTTCCCACCATAAAAAGATCCTCAACTGAAAGAGGCCACATCTTTTCTTTTATCTCATTAGGAAATAAAGTGTGCACCATATCAGGCTTTCTTAAATCAGAAGCAACCTTCGCTAAAAGCTTATTGTTTGATATTCCTATGTTAACTGTAAAGCCAAGTTCATTTTTAATCCTTTCTCTTATTTCATTTGCTAGTCCAGAAAAGTCATCATAGAGATTATCCATATCAGTCATATCCATAAAGCACTCGTCCACAGAAAATCTCTGTATTATAGGAGAATATTGATTTAATATTTTAAGCATTGCATTGCTGCATTTTATATATAGTTCATATTTAGGTGGAACAGAAATAATCCCTGGACATTTCCTTCTTGCAGTAAGCAGTGGTTCCCCTGTTTTTATTCCATACTTTTTTGCAGGTATAGACTTTGCAAGGACAATACCGTGTCTGCTCTTTTCATCTCCTCCAACAACTGATGGAACTTCTCTTAAATCTAAATTTTCCCCATGCTGTAATCTATCAACTGCAGACCAAGATAAATAGGCACTATTTGCATCAACATGGAATATAAGCTTGTTCTTCATAAAATGCATCTCTTTTCCATAGCAATTATACTATTATTATACACGAACATATGTTCTGTTGTAAAGCAACAAATTATGCTGGAAAAAGGTGAGAGCCACCTGAGAAGAGGTTTTTCAAACCTCTTCTCAGGTGGCTCTCACCTTTTTATTTAACTTTCCCTAAAAGTCCTTTATTTTGCCTAATCATAGGAATTCCTGCCTCATCCCTAGGTACTGTTATTATTCCAAGGCTTCTAATTCCATTGGCATAGTCCTTATGCTCAACAGTTCTCATGTGTCCCATTTCATCCATCAACTCAATCCACACAAATGTAGGATAGGATTTTAGAGCATTACCTGCATCCTCCATGGATTTTACTCTTATATTGTTTATATTGACAATTATTTCTCCAGACCTTATCCCCATGGATTCTGATGGAGTGTTAGGAATAGTATCAAGCACAACTATTCCATCCTCTCTAAACTCCCATTTTGGTTTTCCTCTTAATTCTCTGTTTATCTCAATGTATATAAATGCTTCATGAGCAAGTGGCGCAAAAATAGCTGCTATGTATTTAAAAATATAATACTCAGAGGATAAAATTGATAGTCCTAATAATATGATACTGAATATAAATAACCCGTTAGAAGATCTTTTAACCTTATCCCTTACATCTGTAGAAATTACAATGTCCCCATATCCAAGCATTGCAATAAAAGGAACTGCCATAAACATTATATTCTTTATAATATTTCCCTGTATTGGAGGTTCTATAATAGGCCACCATGTTGTAAATGGGAGTATTCCACTTGACCCAGCAGCAAAAATAATAGCAGGAATTATCCAGAATCTTTGAAGTATGAAAGCTCCTAAAACCTTTCCATTTCCTTTCACAAAAACTGGAAGTGCACCTCTGTATCCATCCATCCTCATAAGAAGTGCCTCTATGAGATGTAATACTGCAATAATCGCCATTAATGCAGTGACATCAAACTTTAGGTTGTTATATATGAATCCATATACTATATTTCCCTCACTAATAAATCCCTTATCAACAAGATCTGAAATGATTAGCACCACAAGACTCCATATTCCTCCCGAATAGGAAAGACATAAATACCTTGTGTTAACTATCATTAATATAAGTGAAGTTATAATTATAAACATAAAACCTGAAAACTCATAAAGTGTTATTCCAATAACAGTGATCATTATTGAACCTATAAGTCCAGCAATCAAGCTAAATAGTAATGATGTTGTCATAAGTTCACTTATTGGATACTTTAACTTTTTCCCAAACATATTTTTTTGAATTGATGAAGTTTTTTTATATTGAGAATACATTATAAGTACAAGTATCCATGCTATAGGATCCTTTAAAAACCTTATTACACTTATTGCATAGCTTTTAACAGCAAAGAAAACCATTTCAAGTAATTCCATAGCTCACCCCCAAAATAAGAAAATAAAGGACTTCGGAAATCGAAGTCCTCACAATTATTGTTTTGATTTTATAACTTCAATGCCCTTTTGAAGTTGTATATCCTCTTCATGAGTTAAATCTCTATTTTTGTCCCCTTCTGGTAAATCCAATACTATGTCTGGAGTAATCCCTGTTCCCTGTATACATTCACCTGAAGGTGTGTAATACTTTGCAATTGTAATCTTAACTCCAGAACCATCCTTAAGCCCTATAATCGTTTGAACTAATCCCTTACCAAAGGTTTTAGTTCCAATAAGAGTTCCTGCTTTATAGTCCCTTACTGCTCCTGATACAATTTCAGATGCACTGGCAGAGCCTCCATTTACAAGTAGGACTAATGGTACATTTATTTTATTTGCATCAGACTTCCATTCTTCCTTTTCACCTTGATTATTTATTGTATATACTATATTACCCTCTCCAACAAGCTTATCAGCAATTTGAGTAGATGTATCAAGTAATCCTCCTGGATTATCCCTTAAATCTATAACTAATCCCTTCATATTTTGTGATTTTAAACTCTCAAGTGCACTATTAAATGCACCAGATGTATTTTCATCAAAGGTAGTAATTCTAATATATCCTATACTATCTTTAAGCATTTCTGATTTTACAGTCTTAAAGGTTATTTTAGAAGTAGTTATATTAAAATCAAGGTTACCTGTTTTTTCTCTATATACAGTAAGCTTTACCTTAATCCCTTCTTTGCCCTTCATCAAAGATATAGCCTTATCTATATCTGTATAAAGAAACTCCTGGTCATTTACCTTTAAAATCAAATCTCCACTCTTTATTCCTGCTTTTTCAGCTGGACTGTCTTCAATTGGTGCAACAACCTGTATTCTCCCATCCTTTTCGTCAAGATATATTCCAAGACCTGCATAGGAGCCTGTTGTTTGGGTCATTAAATCATCATATTCCTTTTTAGTCATATAGTATGTATATCTGTCACCTGCATTGCTTATCATTCCCTTAAGGGCACCCTCAACAAACTTATCTTGATCAATCTTATCAACATAATACTCATTTACCAAATCTCTAACATAAATAAGTTTTCCATATTCCTTAACAAATGCATATTCCTCATCACTAACAAGGTTCTTCTTACTCTGTCCTAGGGTTTTAACAGCGTTATTTATAACCTCTAGCTTGTTATTCACTAAAAATTCTGTGTTACCTAAATGTGGAATAAATATAATACACATAATGTAAACAGTTATCAGATTTGTTGCAATTACTGCTGCTACTGCTCCACCTATACCGATTTTTCTTTTCATAGCGCACCCCGTCTCTGCTTATTACTCTCATGTTATTTTATTAATTTTTCTATTATATTATAACATTATATCATTATAAAAATTCAAATACAAAAATTTTAAACTAAAAAAGGGCATATACTGTATAAACAGCATTATACCCTTTTGTACTATTTCCCAATTATTAGATACGGTTCAGGATTTATAGGTGTTCCATTTTTCCTTACTTCAAAATGAAGGTGAGGACCTGTTGAATATCCTGTATTTCCAGATTTTGAAATAACTTGTCCACTTTTTACCTTGCTTCCGACACTTACTAATAACTTTGAATTATGAGCATAAAGAGTTGATATTCCACTTCCATGGTTAATAACAATATAATTTCCATAGCCCCCTGAATACTTTGCAATAATTACCTCTCCAGCTGCCATTGCATGGACAGGAGTTCCAGAAGGTACTCCAAGATCTATTCCAGTATGTAGCTTGTATACCTTTAAAACAGGATGAAATCTATTACCAAATCTTGAGGTTACTTTTATTGATCTTCCAGCTTCGCTATTTTTTACAATATTGCCTATTTTACCATTATATTCAAGATCGCTGTTTTTAGCTGCTGCCAGTATCGCTTTAATCTCAGCCTCTATTTCTTTTGATTCCCTAATTTCTGCATTAAGAGCTTTTTCAAGCTCTTTTTGATCACTGTTTAATTCAGTGTATAAGTTCTTTTTGCTCCTGCTTACAACAGTAAGCTCATTTTTTTTACTTGTTGATTGCTGCTTTAGTGATACTAGCTTAGTTTTCTGTACTTCTAAGTCTGCTTTTTTCTTCTCTATACTCTCCTGTTTATCCTTCATATTTATAAGTATATTGCTATCATGTTCCATAATTCTTTTTACAACATCTATTCTTGATATAAAATCTGAAAAGCTGCTTGAAGTAAGTATTATTTCCAAATATCCTGGTGTGCCATTCATATACATAGCCCTTAATCTTTTGGAATATAAGTCCTTATACTCAACTAGCTCCTCAACAGCTGTTTCAAGTTCTTTTGTTGTAACAGAAATTGAATTATTTGTTGTTTCAATTTGATTATTTAAACCTTCCAATTCATTTTCAACAGTATTTATTTGGCCTTCTAATTTGGTAATTTGTGAATAGATTGAATTTTTTTCTTTTTTTACTCCGCTTATTTTGCCTTTTAATCCATTTATGCTTTGCTCAACGTCCTTTAGCTGATTCTTCATATCGTTTAACTCATCTGCATTGGCTATGGATAAATTCGAAAACACTAGGCATAATGCCAGTCCAATAGAAACCCAACCTTTTTTCAATTTATTGCCCCCCATTTCAAACACTAATTAATTAATTCATACTAATTTTATACAATAAGGAACTTCCTAATGGATAATAAACTTCCAATACCTCCAATAAAAATTCCTATTATAGAAAATTGCCATCCAAGACTAAGTAATATTTCATTTGCAGGAACCAGAGAAAATATCATCTGGCTATCTGAAACTACTTTTGCACCATAGCCATAACCTAGGCTAAGTATAAGTATTGATACTAATGCTCCTATAAGTCCCATAAGCATTCCCTCTATTATAAATGGCCATCTTATAAACCAATCTGTAGCTCCTATGTATTTCATTATTCCAATTTCCCTTTTCCTTGCAAAAACAGTAAGCTTTATTGTATTAGATATTAATGAAATTGAAATAACTCCAAGTATAACCATTAACAAAATACTAGTTACCTTTATAAATCCTGTTACGTTAATTATTGTCTCTACCATCTGTTGACCGTCATTTATTTTTTCTACTCCAGCAAGATCCTTTAACTTTGCTGAAACTCCAGCAACATCCTGTGGTCTGTTTACCTTCAATATAAATGAGGCAGGTAATGGATTCTCCAATTCAAGTCCATCAGCTAAATTTGATTTTTCACCAAGACCTTCTTTAAACTTTTCAAGTGCATCCTTCTGGGACTCAAAACGAATTTCCTTTACCTCAGCAATTGCTTTAATATCCTTTTCAATTTGCTGTTTCTGTATTGTTGTAACATCCTCTTCTAGGAACACCTTTATTTCTATCTCACTCTCAACCGTATTCACTATTTTATTTACATTTACAACCAAAAGCATAAACACTCCAAATATGAATAAAGCTGCTGCAACGGTTGATACGGAGGCTACACTCATTACCCTATTTTTCTTAACACTAACCAGACCTTCCTTGAAGAAATACTTAAAAGTCTTAATCTTCATAACCGTACACACCCCTCTGCTGATCTCTTACAACTACTCCCTTTTCAATAGCAATAACTCTTTTTTTCATTCTGTCCACTAGATCCTTTGCATGAGTAGCCATTACTATTGTGGTTCCGCCTTTATTTATATCATCAAGGAGTTCCATTATTCCCCAAGAAGTGTCAGGGTCAAGATTTCCTGTTGGTTCATCACAAATAAGCAGCTTGGGATTATTAACCAGTGCCCTTGCTAAAACAACTCTTTGCTGTTCTCCTCCAGAAAGCTGACTTGGATATTGATTCCCCTTATTAGATAACCTTACAAGAGCTAAAACCTGGGGAACTCTTTTTTTTATATCCTTGCTGCTTGTCTCAATAATTTGCATAGCAAATGCAACGTTCTCAAAAACTGTTTTATCAGCCAACAATCTAAAGTCTTGAAATACTACTCCAATATTTCTTCTATAATATGGGACTTCTTTTCTTTTAAGTTTTTCTACATTTATTCCGTTTACATTTACTTCTCCACTTGTTGGCTCAATTTCCTTCATTAATAACTTTATAAATGTGGATTTCCCAGCACCACTTGGTCCTACTACAAATACAAATTCTCCTTTATTTATAGAAATGCTCACATTTGATAAAGCTATATGGTTATTTTTATATACTTTCGACACGTTTTTTAGTTTAATCAATTAAAAACAACCCCTTAATATGTCAATTTATTACTCTAATTCTTATTATACTATAATATAAAAACAAATAAAATCTTATTACCCTTTATTAGACAATTTACCATTCTATAAAGTTCCCTTTTTAATGCAAAAACCTAAATACCTGTCATATTTACTATAATAACATAAAATAACATCTTTTTGTGGTATGTTAAAAAAAAATCAAAAAAATAATAGGGCTGAAAAACCTATTACAATTATACATATAAAAAAAAGTAAAGATTTTAATAAATATAAAAACCTTTACTATATATATAATGTTTTATTCAATAAATTCCTTAAACCCCTCACCTAGGACTTCATGGACATCACTTACAGTTATAAAAGCTCTCCTATCAATCTCTTTAATATAATTCCTGAGTTTTATAAATTCCCTTCTACTCATTATTGTTATTAATACTTCCTTTGACTCACCTGAATAGGCACCCTTTGCATCATAAAGGGTAACACCTCTTTCAAGTTTATTAATAATGAACTCTTTGATTTCAAGTCCCTTAGAGCTTATTATTGTTACCTGTTTACTAACGTTGAAACCATTTATAAAGCTATCAATAACAAACCCATTTAATACAACTCCAAGTAGTGCATACATACCTGCCTGGGCTCCAAATGTTAAACCTGCAGCCAGGGAAATTAAAAAATCTGCCATTAACAAGGACTTTCCCATATCCACATGAATAAACTTATTAATAATCTTTGCAATTATATCCGTGCCTCCAGTTGATGCATTCTGGTTGAAAACTATTGCCATACCAAGCCCAGATATCCCTACTCCAAATAATAATTCTATCATTAGATCATTAGTTATCGGTCTTGAAATAGGAAAAAACCTTTGGAAAATCCAAATCATTCCTGACAAACCCAAACTTGCATAAATTGTTTTAAGCCCAAAACTTGGACCTATTATTAAAAATCCAATTATGAAAAGTATAATATTAAATATGAGCATCAATAATCCTATTGGTATTTGAGGAAGGAAATTACCAATAATAATTGCAAGTCCACTAACTCCTCCTGTTGCCAAATTACTAGGAACTAGAAAATAATATATTCCAATCGCAACCATAGTCATTCCTATAGTAATTAAAACATATTCTTTAAGCTTCTTTTTCATATTAAAATACCCTTCCAAAGTCAATAAAATTATGAACCATTATACCCCATATCAGTACTGAAAAGCTGATAATTAAAATAACAAATCCTATATTTAAAATTTTAAAGTGACTTTTCCATTGTTCATTGTATATGAATGGCCTTGTTCCATCTCTTTGGGCAAATGCTCCTGCACTAAGAAACAAGCTTAATCCTCCAATTACATACAGTACTCTCTTAATCCACTCAATTGTTGTACTCAGATTTCCCCATGTTATAGCAATCCCAATTAGCCCTGTAATCATTCCAATTCCTATGGCAATCAAAGTTCCAATTGCAATACATTTAAAAACATCAAAGAATGTATTTTTCACCCAATTCATAGTTTTACCTCCTAATATTCTATTATACATATATCATATAAATTGGATTTTTACAAGTTGGATAACCCACATTATGTCAAAATAAGTATACAAAAGGCAGACCTAAGTCTGCCCAACAATTATTTATTTTCTTTTAATTATTTCCTTGACTGCACTCACAATATTTACTGCTAGAAGGCCATATTCCTTTAATAGTTCAGCAGGCTTACCTGACTCACCAAAGGTGTCCATGACTCCCACTCTCTTAACTGGTGCAGAATAGTTTTCACCTAGAACTTCGCATACTGCACTGCCAAGCCCACCAATTACATTGTGTTCTTCACAGGTTACTGCAGCACCAGTTTTCTTCACTGAGCTTACAATGCCATCTATGTCTATTGGCTTTATTGTATGTATATTAATTACCTCTGCATCAATTCCTTCTGTACTTAAAGCCTCAGCTGCTTTCATAGCTTCGCTAACCATTATGCCAGTTGCAAAAATAGTAACATCTTTTCCTTCTCTTAATTTTACAGACTTACCTATTTGGAATTTATAGGTTTTCTCATCATTTAAGGTAGGAACTGCTGAACGTCCCAGTCTTATATAAACAGGTCCTATATACTCTGCTGCTGCTTTAATACATGCAAAGGTCTCAACATCATCACATGGGCATAACACTGTCATATTGGGTATACTTCTCATAAGTGACAAATCTTCAATAGCCTGGTGTGATGCACCATCCTCACCTACTGTAAGTCCTGCATGGGTTGCAGCTATTTTTACATTAAGCTCCGGATAGCAAACAGAATTTCTTATTTGCTCAAATGCTCTTCCAGCTGCAAACATTGCAAAGGTGCTTGCAAATGGGATTTTCCCACAGGTTGAAAGACCAGCAGCAGTAGATACTAGATCTGCCTCTGCAATCCCCATATTAAAAAACCTTTCTGGGTATACCTTTGCAAAATCCGCTGTTTTTGTTGATTTGGAAAGGTCAGCATCCAATACCACTACATTTTTATTTTCACTTCCTAGTTCAACTAATGCCTTTCCATATGCCTCTCTAGTTGCTAAATTAGCCATTAATTGCACCTCCCAATTCCTTTATCGCCTGGTCACGCTGTTCTTTATTTGGTGCTGTTCCGTGCCAGCCTGCTTGATTTTCCATAAAACTTACGCCCTTACCCTTAACAGTATTAGCAACAATCATTGTAGGTTTTCCCTTAACTGTTTTTGCTTCATCAATTGCTTTAAATATTTCTTCAAAGCTGTGTCCATCAATACTTATTACATGCCATCCAAATGCCACAAATTTATCTGCAACCGGTTCTGGATTCATTACCTTTTCAACAGGTCCATCTATTTGAAGCCTGTTATGATCAACGAAGGCAGTAAGATTATCAAGCTTATAATGGGCTGAAGTCATTGCTGCTTCCCAAACCTGACCTTCATCTAGCTCTCCATCACCTAAAAGTACAAATACTCTGTAATCCTTATTGTCAAGCTTTCCTGCTAAAGCCATCCCATTTGCTGCAGAAAATCCCTGTCCAAGGGAACCTGTTGACATATCAACACCAGGAGTATCATTCATGTTTGGATGACCTTGAAGTATTGAACCAAGTTTTCTAAGTGTTTTTAAATGTTTCTTTTCAAAAAATCCTTTTTCTGCAAGGGTTGAATATAATACAGGTGCTGCATGACCCTTTGAAAGAACAAATCTGTCTCTGTTCTCTAGATGGGGATTATCTGGATTCACATTCATTTCGCTAAAATATAATGCAGTTAATATTTCAACTGCTGATAAAGAGCCACCTGGATGTCCAGAATTGGATTCAGCAAGCATTTCAATTATGTCCTGTCTTATGGTTCTTGCCATTTCCTTAAGTTTTATAATATCTCTTCCCATAACCTTACCTCCTTATATAGCTATTTAGTTTATGTATTTTCTTATATATTATATATGTTGGATATAAAAATTACAATCCATACCCTAGGAGCAGAGGCAAAAACATATAATAACAAAAAAACCAGCATATGCCGGTCTTTATTGCAAACTGCTATAATCGATTTGTATTACAATTCTACAAGTCCTAAGCTTATCATTAAAGAGTCATTAACCTTTTGCATAAGTTCATTATTTATATGCCCTATTTTATCCTTAAGTCTTCTTTTATCTATTGTTCTAATTTGCTCTAATAGTATAACTGAATCCTTATTTAAACCATATTCCGTATAACTTATTTCAACATGAGTAGGAAGCTTTGCTTTATTAATCTGGGATGTTATTGCAGCTATTATAACTGTAGGACTATATTTATTACCTATGTCATTTTGTATAATCAATACAGGTCTAATACCTCCCTGCTCAGAGCCAATGACAGGGCTTAAATCAGCATAATATATATCTCCTCTTTTCACCACCTGTGCCATCTATACTATCACTCTCCGCTAATCCTGCTTCATATTTGGCAAGCTCAATACAATCATTGCAAATACAACATTCTGCCAATTCTGAATTTAATGCACCCATTTCCTCGTAACCCTTTTTCATAAGTTCTCTCATAACTTTTCTCTTACGCTCCTTAATATACAGAATTACGGCTTCCCGGATAAATTTGCTTCTATTCTTGTTGGCCTTACATTCTACAAGCTCATCAAATTCTTCTAATAAAGTCTCTGGGAGGCTTACAACAATTTTTTTGTTCACAGCCATGTTCTTACCCCCTAAATTCACCTATGTATGTTTTAATTATACAATATGTACATTGAAAGTGTAAAGGAACTCATGATTTGTTTTTATTCCCTTAATAATCATTATTTCCATTATTCACAATAATATGTTTATACATAGTTTTTAACCTTAATTATATTATTATTTTCCACATAGATTCTAGGAACTCTTTTTGATACCATACAAAGTACCTCATAGCTTATTGTTCCAAGTCGTTTTGCAATATTAGCTGCATTGTTGGATATTCCATTTTTCTCTCCCATAACTATGACTTCATCACCAACTTCAGCATCACCACAGTCTGTAATATCAATCATACACTGATCCATGCAAATTTTGCCTACTACTGGTGCAGCTGTTCCATTTAATATCACAAATGTATTTCCAAACAATAGCCTTGTATAACCATCCGCATATCCAAATGAAAGTGTTGCAATTTTGCTTACCCTATTTGTATAAAACTTTCTTCCATAGCTAATAGGGGTATCCTTTGGCACCTCTTTAATATTTACAATTTTAGCCTTTAACTCCATTACTGGCTTTAAAGTTAATCTATCAGTCCTTACTTCCTCTGATGGATAATACCCATAAAGCATAATTCCTGGCCTTACTGCGTCAAAATAGGCTTGTGGTAAGTCAATAATTGCTGCACTATTAGACATATGCTTTATCTCAATATCAATTCCTTCATTTGAAAGCTTTTTAATAGTTTTATTATACCTTTCAAGCTGAAGCATTGAAAATTCCTTATTTTCTTCATCAGCTGTAGCAAAGTGAGTAAATATACCCTCTATCTGAATATTTTGAAGTTTTGAGATTCTTTTAATCTCACTCACTGCAATATCATCAGGTAAAAAACCTATTCTTCCCATACCAGTATCCAGCTTAATATGAATTTTAGCCTTTTTATTTAATCTTACTGCTTCATTTGAAATAGCCTCTGCAAGTTCATAATTAAATACAGTTTGAGTAATATCATTTTCTATAATTTCCTTTGCGAAGCTTGGTTGGGTAAATCCAAGTATTAGAATCGGTTGGTTATAGCCATTTTTTCTTAATTCAAGGGCTTCAGTAATAACTGCAACTGCAAAATAGTCTACACTTTCTTCTGTAAGTATTGCTGCTAATTCTACTGCCCCATGTCCATAGGCATCGGCCTTTATTACTCCAATTGTTTTTTTACCACTAGCTAATCTTTTTACCTCCCTAAAATTATGCCGAAAGTTGTCAAGATTTATCTCAGCATAATATGGCCTCCAATTTTCAAACATTTTGTATTCCTCCTTGGTATGCTGTAAAATAAGCGATAAGAAAACATAAATATTATTCTAACTGAAACAGATCCTCCTCCAACTCACTGTTAAATTCAAAATCATAAAACTTTACAGTTATTTTTATGTCTTCTTTATCATCCAATATCTCCATAAACTCAGGATAATACTCTTTCCTTGACATGTATAATACTGCAGAACGTCTATATTCATTTCCACCTGGTATATTACATTTTATTGCTACATATTCAATCCCATTCTTGGAGGTATATTTATATTCCACGTCTTCCCATGCAATCATATTCTTTTGTATTACTCCAAGATATATGAGCTCGTCATCATCCTTTAACTTTTCTATTTGAAAAGTGTTGTTTATCAAAGGGTGATAAATTCTCCATTTTACTCCATCAAATACCATTATTTTACCTTTTAAAAATCCTGGTTCTATGGTTTCAATTCTTAGTTTATTTGGTTCATTGTAGTATTGCTTAACCTTATATTGGGATATCCCTTTGTTGCTTTTTATAAATATTTCTGCATTTGCAGTATAGCTTAGCATGTTGGATATCTTTTTATTAACATTATATATATCGTCATTCTTCTTACATGATGAAAGTATTAATAGAAAAATAAATATTAATAATATTCTTTTCATTTAACCACCTGAAAAAATCTTTACCCTAATATTTATTCCAAATGCAAAATTTATATTACAATAAGTTGACTAATCCATAATTGCAGTAGCTACCGCATATATTCTGCAATGGGATATGGATAAGTTAATATGTCTTACTCCCTTTGTATTTGCAATTTTAAGTGCCATGCCATGTAGAATTACTCCAGGTTGGGAGTTTACTTTAATTATCTCAACATCGCTCCATTTAAATCCTGCAAATCCTGTTCCGAGAGCTTTAACAACAGCTTCCTTTGCACAAAAATAACCAGCAGCACTTTCTGGCTTTTTATTTATAAGATACTCTCTTTCTCCTTCAGTAAAAAACCTATTGAAAAAGTTTCCTTTACCAAGGAGTTTTTTAACCCTATCAATTTCTATAATATCGGTTCCAATTCCAATTATCATATTTTTCTCCTATAAATAAAATATAGTTTTTTATCAACCATTTAATTATATACTAAAAAAGCATAAAAAATAAAGAGGTCATATATTGACCCCTATCCCAAAATACGTCCAACGATTCCGTCAGTTAATAATATTATAAGTAATCCGCTTGTTAATACTAGTAATAATCTAGTTAATAATTTCAATTTGCTACCCTCCATTTATTAGACGTATTAGGGAGTAATCAATTAACTCCGCCACTCATAATATTAGACGTAATTGGAACAAGAAAAGTTTCACTGTATTTAATATTTTTTTAAATATTTGGAAAGCAAATTTTTTATTAACTTTTTATATTGCAGAAATAGATTCAATTATACATCTTGCATCCTTCTCAAAATCCCCTACCCATTCGTCTGCATATTCTCCAACAATATCAACAATGTGGTGTGGGGAAACTTGGTTATCCTTTAGAAATTCGATTAAATTTACTACCTTGTCCTTCATTGAACTGACAACAGTAAGACTGTCACAGAAAATGTCTTCAAGACTACCATTAACAATTTTCTCACTTGAAATTTCAATGCCATAGCAAGGAACATTTATATGTGATTCATTAATAAATATCTTTTTTGTATCCTCTAAAAGATAATATCTGAACACATATCTAGTCTGTTCATCAGCCTCTACCTTACAATTACAAATTTCCATTCTCTTATACAAATTAACCCCTCCCCCGAATCTTTGATATAATCTTACCACTTTAAAAGAACTTTTTTTGTTGTAATGTGACACTTAAAAACAAGATTTTATCCTTTTAAAACGACATTAATGTCTATTATTTTGTTTATATAAAACATTAACTTCCAGTTAAAAGTGACAAATATTTATTTAGCAAGTATAACAAGTCGTTTTTTGGTTCACAATGTATAAAAAAAGAGGGATAAAGTTTTTTATCCCTCTTTTTTTATACATATTATTATCTTTTTTTTCCATTTAACCTAACTATTGATTCCAGTACTGTTAATATTTCATGGTTTTCACCTATCATAGACTCATTTTCTCCATCTACATAAGCATTGATTCCATTATCCAGTTCCTTATTATATTCAACAACTACATTTAATACCGAGGCTGTTTTTATCCCTCTTAGCCCACCAATTACAAACAATGGTGATGACTCCATATCTGCTCCAAGAACTCCTTTTTCTGACCAGAAATCATCAATTTCTTCCTCATCATCTGTATAAAAGCTGTCATGACTCCTGATTATTCCACTATGATATTTATATTCCAGCTCCTCAGCGCTTTTTAGAAGGTTAGTCATAACCTCTGTATCAGGTACTGCTGGGTAACCCTTACCAATATATGTATCAGAGGTTCCCTCATCTCTTACTGCCCCAGAAGCTATTATAATATCCCCTAATTTAATATCTTTTTGCAGAGCTCCGCAGCTACCTACCCTTATCATTGTTTTTACACCAATTTTTCTAAGCTCCTCAACTGCAATACATGTTGAGGGACCACCAATACCAGTTGATGTAACCATAACTTTGATTCCCTTGTAATAACCAGTTGCAGTTTTAAATTCTCTATTGCAAGCTACCTCCCTGGTATTCTCAAGAAAAGTTCTAATCCTATCAACCCTTCCAGGATCCCCAGGTAAAATGGCATATTCCGCTGCATCATCAATAGAACATCTTATATGTG
>JARDZI010000218.1 GCA_029240935.1 Clostridiales bacterium | reverse complement strand
CCTGTCTGCGGTATACTGGAGAAGACCTCCTGCACCTGTAAAACTAGCACCTCTCTGCCATACTTGAAAGTCTCCATTGATAAGAAGATTAGGTCTATAGTCATTTCCTTTTTCAATATAAGCTGTTGCTAGACCAACTAACCTATCTAACGGAATAGTATTCTGAGCCAATACAGCTCCATTAATAGAACCATTCGAACCTATAGGCACATTCTTTAGTATAAATAGAGGTAAAATAGTTCCACTAACAACTCCATTAACAAGAGTTAGGTTTCCTTTTGTAATAGCTCCTCCGCTCTCAACCGCACTTGTGGAGCTGTAATATGTATAGGGAAGCGCAAGCCCATCTTGAAATACCAAAAGCGTATCTGTAGCCTTGTCATAATAATCATATGGAATCTGAAATACCTTTTGGTTATCTGTGGCTGCTGTAACAACAAGAGGAATCGTAACAAGCTTAGGAATTCCTGTTGCCGTAATGGTTGATATCTGTTGAGTAAAGTAATCATAATGCTCCTCTACAGCCTGCTGTGTATTTGTTGCTGTAGTACTTAGTTCCGTCAGTCCAGTTTCTATTTGCTCGAGCTGTATATTATTTGCTTCAATCGCATTCTCATGCTCCTTTAATATCCCATCAACAATTAAATTATCCTGAACAAAATCAATCCTTTTGGGATACTCATTCCCAGTCCATTGGTTAAGTCCGTAATTTTCTGTTTTATTTATGCTTGGCATTTTATCCCTCCTTATATATTTCAAATTCATCCCAGCTCAATTCAAGTCCATCCCACTCGTTCCAAGTCTTGTTGTAATTCTCAAACTTATCCCAAGAAATATATGTGTACTCAAATTCACACCTAAGATGTGCCGGCTTGATTTCTTCTATGGTTAACGTCAGGTCAGACATGTTCTCCGGTATTCCTAGAGTTCCTACAAACTTAACTGTAAACTTATAATTGGAAGTATCCTCAATTACTTCTACATCTCCATAGCTATATGCAGCTGCGACTTGTTTAATCATTGCCATTGTTGTTGTGCCAGATCCTCTTAATTTTGCCTGTATGCGTTCTCTGCGAAAAGCATATGACTTTGACTGATCTGTAGTAATTCCTAGAGCCTTTTCCCAAGCTGAAAGCCCCCATGTAGCATCAGCTATAAATAGTTGGCCAAAAAAATCATCTCTATCATTTATAAGATTTCCAACCACCTCACCAAATGCTTTTTGCAGGTCAACAACATACTCACTTTTTTTATAATTATCTGGCAATAGATCTAGTAACATTATCAAGATACCATCACCGCCCCCAACACAGGTACCTGATCGCCCCCTATAATAATGTTTTCCGTTCCTCCATTGATCGACAGTGCTGTACAGTCAATCACTCCGGTGATATCGAGCAGAATGTATACGATCCGGTTATATACTACGGTATATGTTTCAAAGGCTATGGTCTTTAAATAAGCTCTTAATGCCGATTCGAATGCATCATTGACTGCTGCAAGTGTCACACTGCTGTCAATCGTTACACTGGCATCAATATTTATACTTAACCCAGAGGCACTCTCAACCGTAACAGCCGCACCAATTGGCCGATTTCTCTCTATATAATCAGAACATTTTGTTACTATAGTAGAGTCTACCGTTTCTCTTTCTCTTCCAACAATTAATACTCGTACCGTGCCCGGACCATCCCATAAAGGAGTAACTTTCGCGCTGCCTACTCCATCCACTTCGAGCGCCCATTCCTTGTAATGATTTGCATTGCCGGATGTAGAAGGGTTTTGTAAATAGTTATATAACCTCGCTATCAAGGAATCATCTGTTTCAGCATTTGCTCCTCCTTTTGCCACTTCATTAGTTATGGTGGATAACCCGCTAAGATTTACAAATTGTCTTGTTATTAATCCTGCTCCAACATTATAGGTCTCACCTATTTCAGCAGATGAAGCCGTAACCATAGCAGTTCCATCAGCAATCGTTACAGTTTCATTTGTAGTAAACTCAAGCCCATCCGCTGTTAAAAACACTTTTGCTTTTGGGATTATAGTACCATTTACGCCAGTAAATGTGAGCACTGTAGTTGCTTTCGCGCCTGATTTACGAGTAATTCCATATTCTGCGCACCGTTTATCAATGTAATCCCCAGATGTCTCATCTACATAAGCAATTGGTACAATAGCATCAAGGGATTGGTAGTTTTTCCATATCTCATGTGCTACAGCACTTATCATATCGTTAAAATAGCTGCCCTCTCTTACATCAATATCAGAGGCCAGCCTGCCTAATATATCGCTTTTAACTTCTTCAACTGTTAAATTCTCATACATTTATATCCACCTCCCCATAAATTGTTTGAATAGTACAAGATATACTCAGCAAATCCTCTGCGGATGTCACCGTAATATCCTCGACTCCTGTGATATACGGATTTATTAGTAGACACTCCTTAACGTATCTCGCAGCTTCCGCTCGCTTGAGTTCATCCGTAAAAGGTTGTCCAATTAAAGATTCCACCTCACATCCATAATCCCATGTGTAAATTTCATGTCGGTATCTAGATGTATGAAGAGCTTTCCATGCCCAAACCAAAACGGCTTCCTTGCCAGTTACAATTGCAAGGGAGCCGTTTATTATGATGGGAATATCACTTTCGAAATCCCACTTTACCTCTTTATACAGTTTTAGCTCAGTTTCTGACTCACTGCTTTGGGGCTGAATTATTGGGAAAATACTCATGTGCTCACCACCCTGCATAGTATTATATATCTTTGTTCATTTTCTATGGGGAATAGGAGCAGCTGACTTCCCACTTCAAAATCGGTTATCAAATGATTTTTTAAGAGTGAACTTGCCTGTTGTCTTATTCCAGCTACATCTACAGTAAAAGGCGTTACAGATGTAACTGTCCCTAAACGGTATGAGACTGACGTCTGTGACCTATTATCATCCCGTATATTCTGTACCATAGATAAAAACGGGTTATTCTCCATTCCCTGCACCTCCCTTTTTTATAAATCAATACTTATGTTCCTATTTATCCTTTCGTCTTGCTTCCATCCTTGTTCGGCAACGCTCCAGCTTCCTGCTCATCCATGATATTCTTAAAGTTTAGAGTTAGTTTATTATAATACTGCCCCGACTTCCAGGTATGAACATCTGCATCTATGTAAAACAGTCCATACTTTCCGGTATACGGCTCTCTTACAACAACTGTTCCACCTGTAATATTGGCAAGGTTCCCAAGGTTGTTTACCGAAATTTTCTGACTGATGCCATTTTCGCTAATTAACATTTTTGCTTTATTTGTGACATCTTCGCCATCGGCTTGACTCATATAGCTTTGCATAAGTCCATATAACTTAATAGCTTCTGTATCCCTCTGTGTGCCAATTAACTTGTCATTAGAATTATAAATCGTCACTTGATTAATCATATTACTTATGCTCTCAGAAATTGAAGCAGACATGAGATTGCTTCCACCTTCAATAATGATGGTCTTATCATCTAAAGCTTTTTCTATTACCGTCAAATCCGCTCCTGCAAAACGAATCATATAATTCTTTCCTGTTACTTCTGCAGCAAGGGTATAAGCCGTTTGGATTATCTTATAGAGACTTACCCCTATAAAATTTCTCGTTATTTTAACATCTGTTGCTGCAACTGGTCCCATGCTAATACCAAAATTAGTACATATCTCTTTTACGATTGTCTCTGGTGTCATTCCAGGGCATTCATATGTTCCTTCATTTCGCTTTAGATAAATACCCCTATCATAACAAATGATATTTATAATACTATTTCCTGTATCCATCTGACGCTCGAAAATATAGCCTACAAATAATGTGCGATTATCTTGCTTGAACGTGACAATGCTACCCAATTCACATGGTACAGCAGGAATGTTTTTATCCGTAGAAGAAGAGACTATTCCAAATTCTAGGGTTCTGGCACATGATTGATACTCTCCTGACCAGGTGATTGTTGGTACAAGCTTAGTTATGTCAACAATTTTGGAACCATTTGCTACTGATATGCTAAGTGACATATGCCTACCTCCTATTTAACTTAAAGTAAAACTTTGCTGGGTAGTTGTAGTTTTAAGCCAACTTTAATTAGGTTGGCATTTTTAATGTTATTATAAGATGCCAGCTTGGGATACAAGGTTGCATCCCCATAATATTTACGGCAGATTGCCCATAGAGTATCTCCACTTTTTACTTTGTATATATTTGTCTCAGCCGCTATCTTATCTGATACCCTAGTGCCGTTCCCAGTTTTATTTTTCTGAACTACAGATAATTCCCGATATTCTCTCAGCTCAATTGTGGCATATACATCGCCTGTTCCATCCCTTTCCCCATATGAGATATTTGATACTATTGCCTTAACATTTACCGCAGTATTTGATACAATAAATTGCAATATAGTGTGGTCGTTGCACCAGTCCTCTATCTTTTTGATATAGTAATAGGGATTCAATTTTATTTTTGGTTGATTAAATGGGTATTTTTTAGCTGGAAACATACAATCAATTTTAATAGTTGAAAGCGTCTCATATCCAGGCAATATAACCTCACCCAGCGTATGTATATTTATGGTTTCAACATTTATCCCATGTGATACTTCAAAGCTCGGAGGTGTAATCGGCAAAACTGTCTCTGTCTTATTAACTTTAAATATAAAATTTCTCAAAGTTCATCCTCCTTATTGTGGTGCAAGTATGTATGCTCTATTTATCATATTTGCAATTTTGGAAGCTACTTTTTGAATGTCTGCTTCTTCCCGTACTACAAATGAATTGCCTGTAATGCTGATTGGTGTGGATTTGCCATAGTTTCGATTTTCGCTTGCAGTGAGTACTCTTTCACCTTCATGCAGGAATGCAGAATAATTATTATACGGTACATAACTCAAACCATATGCCCCTCTAAGGGAACCATTTCTTTGAGCTTCTCTAATTTCATCATAATTATATGATTGCCCTGACATAGCAGCATCATAGCTAAAAACTTTTTTACCTTCCGTATTTGGTGCATATGGATTTGGAACATTCATCGCAGATGCAACCCCTAAAGTAAACTGCTGCCCCATTGTATATCCAGCATTCCAATATTCATCCTGCGCCGCCGCATCATTTTTAATATTCTCAGCAAGAGTCTTATTAGATTCCAGTGCAATTTGCGCCCCATCACTTGCATTATACTCATTCGTTGCTATTACCTGTGCCTCAGCAAGTGCCCTTCCCATTACGGCACTTGCTTCCTGCATAGCTTCTGCATTTCCGCTCTTTGTTGCATCATAGTAATCAGCCTCTGCAATACTATAATCTTTTGCTAATCTTTCAAGTGATTCCTTCTGGGATGAATCTTGGTAGCTTTCTTGTATCGTGCCGGACATAACAGAGTTTATTGCATCTCTCTCGTACTGTTCAGATTGATTTTCAAGTGATGCTTTCCACTGGCCTATTTTATTATAGGCATCTTGCATTTCTTGTCCGGTCTCACCACTCAACCAATCGATTTGTTCTTGTATTCCGCCCTTTCTGGTGGAGTTAAAACCTTCCCCCATGGCGTTATCAAGTGATGCCTTGCTCTCCTCCAGCGTACTTACAAGCCCTGCATAAGTTTGGGATTGCTTTTCCATATTTCCTGCATAATCAGAATCCATATGATCTGTGATAGCCTTAGCTGCCTCTCCCCCTGGCATCTCCCCTTCACTGACCATCTTTTTAACATCCTCTTTACTCTTGTCTGGATATTCCTTTGAAAGATAAGACCATACATCAAAGTGCTTATCTAATAAATTCAAATCTTCCATTGTGGTTTCCCCAGTAGTTTGCATACGTCCTAAAGTCGTTGCTACCGAGGCCATATCTTCCTTACTCATACCAAGAGCAGAACCTGCATCTCCTACTTTTTCAAGTAAAGGCAGTAATTCTTCTTGTTTGAATCCATCAGCAAGCATGTTTCTACTAATACTAGCTAAATCTTCAAACGAGTATGGGGTGACAGAAGCAAAATCTTCTAATGCTCCAAGGAACTTATCTACCTCTCCATCTCCACCCAAGAGAGTCGAAAACTGTATTTTATTTACCTCTCTGGCTGATGCTATGCCTGATCCAT
>JARDZI010000012.1 GCA_029240935.1 Clostridiales bacterium | reverse complement strand
TTAATAGATGACCCTGATATAGTTAAACCATTAAGATTCCTATGGCAAAGGGAAGTTGTACACTATCAGAGATTTGGTGAAGCATTAGTTAATGCATATGACCTGATTGATCAGAAAAGATTTTTTTAGATAGCAACTTTATTTAAGCATAAAAAATAGCTTATGTTTAGTGAAATTGCATAAGATGTAATAATCAACTTTGAGTTAAATCGTAGGGGTAAACAGCATTGGCCTGTGGCGTACCAACAATTCAGATCAGCCTTTAATTGATTATGCCAAATCGGGCGAACACTGTTCGCCCCTACGGTTAGGTTGAAGGTAGGGTATTTCCTGTTAAAGTAGCTGTCCCAGTATATGTATAAAAAATAATTATTATTGACATTATTATGAATAAAGATTATAATGAAAAGCAAATTACATATTTTTAACTTCTATGAAAAGAAGAGTAGCTTTATGTTATCTTTAAGCGAGCAGAGGATTGGTGAAAGTTCTGCAGAGAGCATAATGGGAAGAGGAACTTGGAGAAGCTTATCTGAGCTATTTGTTAAGGATAGGTCGTTAACTGCGTTAAAGTTTTAAGGGGGCTATAAAGCCAATTAGAGTGGTACCGCGGATATACCCGTCTCTTGTATTAAGAGACGGGTTTTATTTTTTTATTTTTTATGAATACTATAACTATAATAATATAGGTGGAGGAAAAAACATGGATAAACTAGTTAATATATTGTCATCCCTAGTTCAAGAGAAGTTCGAGAAGCTTGGCATAGAAAAAGAATACGGCATGGTTACGGTTTCAAATCGTCCAGATCTTTGTCAATTCCAATGTAATGGTGCTTTGCCAGCAGCAAAAAAATATAAAAAAGCTCCATTTCAAATTGCAAATGAGGTGCTGGAGGAATTAAAATCCCTAGATATATTTGAGAATATTTCTATTGCTGGTCCTGGATTTATAAACATCAATGTAAAGGACAGTTTTTTGTCTAAATATGTTAATGATATGTACAAGGATAAAAAGTATGGCTGCACAACTCCTGAAAACCCTCTTACCATAATTGTTGATTACGGTGGAGCAAATGTTGCAAAACCTCTTCATGTTGGTCATCTTCGTGCTGCAATTATTGGCGAGAGCTTAAAGCGTATATTCAGATTTCTAGGTCACAATGTTATTGGAGATGTTCATCTTGGTGATTGGGGTTTGCAGATTGGTATGGTTATTTCAGAGTTAAATAGAAGGAAGCCAGATCTACCCTATTTCGATGAAAATTATAATGGCGAATATCCAGTGGATGCACCATTTACAATCAATGAATTAGAGGACATTTATCCAGCAGCAAGTAAGCTTGCGAAAAGTGACGAGAATGCAATGGAGGCTGCTAGAAAGGCTACTTTTGAGCTTCAGAATGGAAGAGCTGGCTATATGGAATTATGGAAACACATATTGAGTATTTCTGTGGCTGACTTAAAGAAAAACTATGGAAATTTAAATGTTGAGTTTGACCTGTGGAAGGGTGAAAGCGACTGTCAAAAATATATTGAACCACTTGTGGAATACCTTAAGAAAAACAATTATGCATATGAAAGCGAAGGTGCTTTAGTTATTGATGTTGCTGAGGAAACAGATACACAGCCAATACCACCATTTATTGTTTTAAAATCCGATGGTTCCTCCCTTTACAGCACAACAGACCTTGCAACCATATGGGAAAGGGTAAAGGACTATAATCCAGATGAAATAGTTTATGTTGTAGATAAAAGGCAAGGTCTCCACTTTGAACAGGTATTCAGATGTGCAAAGAAGACTAAGATTGCTGGACAAAACCTGGATTTTGACTTTATTGGCTTTGGTACAATGAACGGCAAGGATGGAAAGCCCTTTAAGACAAGGGAAGGTGGAGTTATGAGACTCCAGGACTTAATTGAGATAATTGAAAATAACGTTGTTGATAAATTGAAGGACAATAAGTCACTTGAGGGTGAAGATGTTACTGATATTGCCAGGAAGGTTGGAATATCTGCATTAAAATATGGCGATTTATCAAACCAGGCAACAAAGGATTATGTATTTGATTTAGATAGATTTGCATCCTTTGAGGGAAACACTGGACCATATATACTTTATACAGTTGTACGTATTAAGTCCATATTGAGAAAGGTTGAGGGAGAAATAGAAAGTTTTGGCAATAAAATTCTTCAACCCTACAGCCCTACTGAAAGGGACTTAATGTTGAAGCTTTCAAGATTTAATGAAGCTATTGAAACTAGCTTTGTAGACAAGGCTCCCCACAGGATTTGTGACTATATATATGAGACTGCAAATTTGCTCAATAGATTCTATCACGAAAACAGAATTATATCTGAAGAGGATATGGCTAAAAAAGCCACCTGGATAAATCTTATAACCCTTACAAAGGGTGTATTAGAAACAGGGCTTGACTTACTTGGAATCGAAGTACCGGAAAAGATGTAAATATTTAGGACCTCCTTTGAATAAAGGAGGTCCTAATTTTATTTCCCTTTATATCTATACTTTGTAGCAATACATTCTGGATACTTATCCCTATCCCATTTGTGGTCCTTTGATATTTCTTCATCTGATAAATTAAAATAATCAAAATGAATAACATCCTTCCTTACTCCATTAAAAGTATAAATTGGATCATTCCAGGTGGCATCTATGTGATAATACTCTCCATCAAGCTTTACCAGATTCCATGCATGGGCTTCATAACTTCCATTTTCACCTGCTTCACCTGAGATAATCATGGATTCTATGTCAACTGCACTAAAGAGTTTATTCATTGCACTTGCATATCCTCCACAGACCCCAACCCCTTTTATTAGTACTCCATAGGCTGTATTAGCTTCCTTTGGGACTGTTCCTTTTTCATAATTGGCTTCATCATATTTTGTATTATTAACTATATAGTTATGAACAGCAATTTCCTTTTCCAAATCTGTCATTCCAGGAATAATAATTAGATCTACTATTTCATTTATTTTATTTTCAACTTCCCTATTTATTCTTAAAATACTTTCTCTATCAATTGAATACTCAAATAAAATGCTTACCTCTTTTATACTGCTTCCTTCCTTTATATAGCTAATTTGATAGGAGTCAAAATAATAATGTATATCATAATTTTCTTCTAATACCTTACTAATGATGCCTTCAATTGAATCTGTTAGTTTTTTAAATTCATCTTCAGTATAGTTAATATTCTGTTTAACAAAAAAGCTAGTTTCACAATTTTCAATTGCTGTTTTCATTCCTTCATATAATTGTTTGTTTTTATTTATATCCACATTTGAACTAGATGCATCTGCTTTATCTTTATAGGATAAATTATATTCTAAAACTAAAATCTTAGTATCTGGAAATGTATTTTTAGCAACAGATAGAGATGTAATTCTTCTGTTATCAGTCACTTTTTCATTAATTTTTTCTCCCACATTAAACACATTATCTAGTATAGAACTATCATTGCCTTTTACTTTAATGCTTATTTTGTCTTTCCCTTTAATTATTGCTTCCTTCTCCATTATTTTAAGAAATTCATCATAATTATTAGCCACGCCATCCACAGGCTTATAGAATATAGTTATGTTGATTGTTCTATTATAACTGCCAAACTTCCAGGAATGCTTTGCTTCGTAGGAGGATATGATATAATCCAATGTAAAGCAATCATCTATTACCTGCTTAATTGTCTTATCAATATTATAAGTTGTCTTGCTATAGTCCTTTGCATATATTATTATGCTTTCATTTTTAAGTTTAACTGCATTTTTTATTGTGTTATACAATTCATTAGAGTTGTTTACTATAACTGCATCCTTTGAAGTGGCTAAACTTATTTTACCTGAAGCAGCAAAGGCAGTAAGTGTTAAAAGGTTTACTACAAGAAACATAATAATAAAAAGCTTTGACATTCTAGGTTTCACAAGATACCCCTCCTCCCTATTAAAGTGATGCGTTTATACCTGCCACATACCCTGAAGACCATGCCCATTGTAGATTAAATCCTCCACAATCCCCATCTATATCCAATACCTCTCCCGCAAAGTATAATCCAGGAATAAGCTTTGACTCCATTGTATCCTGGTTAATGTCACTTACATCAATTCCACCAGCAGTAACCTGAGCATCAGACCATGAATTAGTTCCCATTACTTCAAATCTCCAGTTTTTCAATATTCTGATTATATTTTCAAATTCATTGGTTTTTATACTCTGACATTGCTTTTTAATATCATCAACTCCAGCTTCCTTTAATACAACTGGTATTAAACGTTTGTTAATAAGTCCAACAAAGCTGAAATCTAATGGCTTTTGTGGTTGGTATCCTAGTTTTGTACTAAGCATATCACCTAATTCTTCTCTGCAGTAGCCTGGAAACATGTCAACTTCAATCCAGGGTTTCCTGCCTGTTTGAAGCTGTTCTCCTGCTCTTCTACTTAATTGAAGGATGGGAGGTCCAGATATTCCATAGTCAGTGAACAAAACCTCACCCATTTCCCTTCTAAGTTCCTCATCACCTGCACCAACAGCTGCTGCGCCAATAAACTTAACACCTTTTAAAGCCTTTAAAAATTGAGCATTAAGCTTTAATTGAACTAGTGCTGGAAATGGGTCTATGAGTTTGTGCCCAAATGGAGTCACAAGCCCATATCCGCTCCCATTTGAACCTAGGTTTGGTGCAGCCTTACCCCCAGCTGCTATAACAACCCTGTCTCCCTTTAATTCTTCCCCATCTCTTAATACGACAGTAAATTCTTTTTTACCGGGGTGAATACTCTTTACTCCAGCTTCTACTCTCTCATCAATTTCTAGCTTTTCAATCTCATACCTCATAACATCCAGTACACTTGAGGACTGATCTGATCTAGGATAAACCTTCCCTCCATCCTCAGACTTACAGGATACACCCATATACTCAAAAAACTGCACTGTTTGCTCCATATTAAACTGCTCCAATGCACTCATGGCAAACCTATGGTTTCTACCATGATATCTTTTTATATCAATATTTTCATTAGTTAAATTGCATCTTCCATTGCCTGTAGCAAGTATTTTCTTCCCAACACGATTCATCTGCTCCAGTACTACAACCTGAGCACCGTTTCTACGTGCAACAATACCTGCAGTCATTCCTGCAGCTCCACCACCAACTATAATAACTCTTCTTCCTGCCATATTCCTAACTCCTTTGTAGAAAGCCTATTTTCGAATTACATCTATAATACCATAATAACAATATATGATAAAAACTCAAGTTTAATATATGGCAGCCAATATAAAGAAAACAGCAGAAGAAATTTCTCCTGCTGTTTTATAAGCCTTATTATTTTGCTGTTTCTAATGCTTTGTTAACAAGCTCAAGCCAGCTCTTTGTGCTATCTGTTGCTCCTGAAATAGTGTCTATTCCTTCAGTTGATTGTTTTTCAACAATTGAAGCAGCTATGTCTTCTCTAAATTGCTTTAGATTTGGCTTAATACTTCCATCTGTTCCAGCAACGCCTACCCATTCTTCATAGTTTACTTCTGTTCCGTCTGGGTTCATTCTCTTAAGATCAGCCTTTGAAATTTTTCCACCTTCAACAGTTACTTCTACAGCTTCGTAGCCATATTCTCCCTTTTCTTCTTCAGCCTTGTATACTCCGTCCTTATACTGTCCAGCATCTGGTGTTGTGTCAGTTGTAGTAGCTGGAGTCTTATCCTCTACGGGAGTTTCCTTTGCACCACAAGCTGAAAGTGAAAGTATCAACAATACTGATAATGCTAATGCCAAAAATTTCTTCATTTTTATTCCTCCTAGTGTTATTTAGTGTCATTTATCGACAATTTAATTATAGATTGTCGAATTGTATTTGTCAATATTTAGTACTGTTTTTATAATTTTTTTCCAAGAGCCCTTTCAAGTGTGCATTAGCCACTACTTTGAAGTGGAGCTTTATTTTTTCATAAACTCTTCAATTTCTTCGGCTGTTCTTATAATATCCTTTGAAAGAACTTCATGTCCTGTTTCAGTTACAACCACATTATCTTCAATTCTTATTCCTATCTTTTCTTCCTCAATATATAATCCTGGCTCAACTGTAAGCACCATTCCAGGCTTTAAATCCACATCCCTGACTCCTACATCATGTGTATCCAATCCAAGAAAATGACTTACACCATGATAATAGTATTTAGATATCTCTGAGTCTTCCCTGATTAAACCAAGCTCCTTGCAGCCTTCAGTCAAAACTTTTTTACATACTTCATTTAGCTTAGAGAATGGAATTCCAGGTTTAATTGCTTTGGTAGTTTCATTTAATGCCCTTAGTACAACATTGTATACTTCCCTTTGTCTGTCAGTAAACTCTCCCGTAACAGGAAAGGTTCTTGATATATCCCCACAATAATAATTATACTGGGCACCAAGGTCAAATAGTATAAGATCATTCCCCCCAATTTTACTGTTATTAGCTACATAATGAAGCACAGTTCCATTGGCACCAGAAGCAGCTATTGTATCAAAGGCATGCTTTTTTACACCCCTTCTCTTAAGCTCAAAATCAAAATAGGCTTCAAGTTCATACTCATACATACCAGGCTTTGCGTTTAACATCATGCTCTTAATTCCTTCATATGTAATGCCTATTGCCTTTTTAATGCACTCAATTTCTCCACTAGACTTAACCATTCTCATATCCCTGATTGCATTGTATATGTTTTTAACTCTGAAGGATGGGTACTTTTCAACAATATTCTTTCCAAATAATTGTGCTGTTGATTGCATTGAATCCCATGATCTTCTTTCAAGGTCTAGATATAGATTTTCATAGTTAGCAGTTCCAAGCATATTAACAGAACTCTCAAAGCGACTGAGAAATTGTATTTCTTCTACTCCAGAAGCTTCTAAAGCTTCTTCCTTGCTTATTCTTTCTCCAACCCACTTAGCCATTATTGGATCTGACTCTTCTATGAAAAGAGTTTCCTCAACCTTGCCATTATGCTTAGTCATAATTAATATTACTTGATCCCTATCAATACCAGTAAGATATAAAAAATTTCTATTAGGAACAAAATCATAGCTTGCATCTGCAGACATATGTGGTGCCTCTCCAGCAAATATTATGACTACAGAGTTATCCTCAATACCTTCCATTAGTCTTTTTCTGTTCAAAACATAGAATTCCTTGTTCATAAAAATCCTCCTTTTGTTTCACCAGGGACATAAATACATATTGCCCTTCATAATTTAAAGTTACACTTTTTTGGTAGAAAAAACAACCCAGTTCTTAATAACATTAAAAATATTTTCACATTTATTTATTGCATCGCAGTAGCTCCTGTTCCCACAGCAGCTTAAAGCATTTGTGGTATAGAAAATATTATATATTGAGGCAGACATTCGTTAACCACAATGCCCTGTCGTTGTGGGAACAGTAACCATTACAGTATCACAATTAGTCACTCCTTTAGCAAACTCAAATCAAAAATACCGCCACAACAGTTGTAACTGCAAGACCAACTATTACTGGAATGAGGTTTCTTCTTGCAAGCTCAAATGGACTTACCCCACAGATTGCAGCTGCAGGAATTAGTGCCCATGGTATAAGTGTTCCTCCCCCAACCCAAATAGCTGCTATTTGCCCAAGTGCTGTCATTGTTGCTATTCCAGAGCCTATTCCTATTGAGAAAAGCTTAGCAACAGAGCCAGCAAGGGAAATCCCAGAAAACCCTGAGCCATCAAGTCCAGTAATGGTTCCAACTACAGTCATTGTAACTCCACCAACAGCAGGACTTAGGGGAACCCCCTTCGCCAAAGCTACTCCAAGGTCGTTAACCAAGCCCTGGGAGTTAATTGGTAAAATATCACCAAATATTTTAATGAACCCAGAATCCCCAAGGTAGAAAAATGCAGCAATTGGAATAACCGGTCCAAACACCTTAAAGCCAAATTGAAAACCTTCAATAAGATAGGCAGTCATTTCCTCAAGTCCCTTGTCTTTATATGCAAAAAGAGTCATTACAACTAGAATAAATACAGCAGTACCTCCAATCAGAGCTGTTGCATCCCCTCCTTGAAGTTTCGAGGTGTACATTATGACCACATCTGCTACAAAAAGCAGTGGGACAATAATTGCAAGTATTTTTGTTGAGGTCTCTGATAGTATCATTTTGTTTTTAGCTAATGCTTCTGGGTTTTCAATTTGACTTAAATCCGAAGCTCCAACCTTTAAAGTTCCATTTTTCATATCTCTTTTCATCATTATAAATGCAGTAACTGTTGTAACTACACCCATAACAATAACTAATGGCACACTTGCAGCTACTACTTCACCAACTGGTATACCTGCTCCACCTGCAGTAAGCTTTGGAGCTCCCTGGATTATAAAGTCTCCTGAAAGGGCAATACCATGTCCAAACAAATTCATAGCCATTGCAACTGCAATTGGAGGGAGGCCTACCTTTACTGCTACGGGAAGCAGTACTGCACCGAGTAGAGCCACAGCTGGGGATGGCCAGAAAAACCAGGATATAACCATCATAAGAATTCCTATTACCCAATATGCCAGTGTAGGATTTCTTATAAGCTTTGTAAATGGGGAAACCATCATTTCATTTACCCCTATTTTCGTTAGTATTTTACTCATGGCAACTATTATAGATATAATCAAAATAGTGCCAAGCAATTCACTAATTGCAAAAATGAAGCTATTGAATATACCAGAAATTGATTTTACCAGAGAACCAGTTCCTAATAGCCCTAACACAAAAATGCCTGCAATGCATATAAAACTGGTATCCCTTCGCATCACCATAACACCAATGATGAGAACAATAAACAGAAGATAAACCCAATGTAGTGCAGTTAACTCAATTCCCATATGTCCTCCTTGAAAAATGGATTTATATTAAAATATGCATCCTGGTTACATTGTGTGCTGGGAATTGGGAATGAACAATTTTTATAATATAGCATAATAAAAAGCAGGATTGTATAAATTGTAAATACAATCCTGCTTAAACACTATACTAAACTTGAATTAATGTGATAGATTATTATAGGTAACTTCAACATCATAATCCTCTTCATCAACATTCTCAACAGAATGAGCAGTAAGTGGTACACCCTCCAATATAATGCTTCTTAATGCATCCTTCTTTTCTTCATAGGTCCCATAATAGTTAGCTAACAATTTGATTATATTATCTTTATATTCCTCTTTATTTGCAAGAAGCTTTTCCATTGCAGGTACAAGCTCCCTTTTATTTGAACAAATTTCTCCTATTTCATATTTACTAATCATTGTAAGTGACCCCTTATCATTTGATGTAACAACATCAGATGTGATCATCGGAGTTTTATTTAATAGGCTCTCGATGAATATTCCTGCTGAAGGTCTTGCAATAAGACAATCAGAAGCAGAAAGGAACTCATCAAAATTACTTATATATTCATATGGCATAATGTTAATCATTTCATTTTTATACGAACTCTTATACTCAAGTAGCTTATCATAAACATCTTTATCCCTGGCACACATAACCAACAGATTAACTGGTTTTGAATAACTTGAGGCAATATTCATTACCGTCTCAAACAGAAACTCTCCACCAATGCTGCCGCTTACGATTATAACATTATCTCTACCCTCAGGTATTTGAAGCTTTTTTATCATTTCCTTATGATTCTTAGGAGTAAAATGCTTTTTCTCTGCAAGTGGTCCTATTACCTCACACTTTGCATTATTCATTCTCTCTAGTTTTTTGATAGGGTTCCTGAAAATAGAGTTACTATGGCCATGAAATACAAAATCATTATATGTTCTTAATACATACTTAACCTTTTCTGAAAAAGTTGTTTCTTCATCCAATCTATATGAAAAATAAGCATTTTCAAAATCATAGCTCCTTATGGCCTCAGGTGTTTCATTAAAATAACATATATGGGTTGCAAAGGGGTTAACCAAATCACTGAATGTAGATATTTCTGTAATAAATATATAAAATGGTATATTATTTACTGATGTATAAGCTCCTATTGCCTTATTGAAACCATCAGCCGTACTTATAATAATATCAGGTTTTATTCTACTTAACTTTTCCATGAATACTTCATCCTGCTTTGCTTCCATGAAAGGTAAAATAAGCATCCTAAGTGCAAAATTTATTAATACATCACAGGATCTAATTAGATTCTTCTTTATAAAATAATTCCAAAGCTTAACCACGGTATATACATCATTTGTTTCTTGAATATCACTTCCAGCCTTTATCAGTATTTCTACATCCTCTCCCTTAAGCATATCATTAAGAATATTTGCCATTCGTTGATGTCCCATGCCCATCTTTTCATAAATTATCAGAATTTTTCTTTTAGGCATAATCGAATCCTCTCCTTCAATAATAGAATCAGGGATAAATAGTATGATTGCAGAGTACATAATCAGCCTAATAATGCCAATTATATAAAATTTAGTATTAAATAATTAAATTATACCACACAATCAATTATACGCTTGTACGTCGTTTTTTTAAAGCTAATTTTGTTTATCTAATGTTTCATAAAACTCTATAAAAATGTTTCTACTAAATTATATGAATTACTTTGAATATTAAGGGCAAAATTTGGTATAATATTTATATTTAGTAGATTGAAAGGATGATATAAATGATGAACAATCCAATAGTTACGATTGAAATGGAAAATGGCAATCTAATCAAGGTTGAACTATATCCAAAAATCGCACCTAACACAGTTAAAAATTTTGTTACTCTAGTTCAAAAGGGATTCTATGATGGAGTTATATTTCATAGAGTAATTCCAGGTTTTATGATTCAAGGTGGAGATCCACAGGGTATTGGTGTTGGTGGTCCTGGTTACAGTATTAAAGGAGAATTTACCTCCAATGGATTCGTTAATAACCTAAAGCATGAAAAGGGAGTAATCTCCATGGCAAGAGCCGGAAATCCAAATTCTGCTGGCTCACAATTCTTTATAATGGTTGCAAATTCACCACACTTAGATGGAAAGTATGCATCCTTTGGAAGAGTTGTTGAGGGTATTGAAGAAGCAGACAGAATAGTTAGTGTAAAAAGAGATCCAATGGATAAGCCACATGAACCACAAAGAATGAAGAAGGTTACTGTTGAAACCTTTGGAGAAGATTATTCAGATGTAGAAACATTAGCAGAGTAATATTTATATATAACCAACTAAGGATTTTATATTATAGAGGAGTTTCAACTTATAACTAATGGCTTATATAACTTCTTTATTGGTACATATATTGACTAATCTGGAGGGCTATTATGAGAATGAGAAAAAAGCAATGGGCAAGACCAGAGATTGAAGCTTCAAGCTTTGTGATAACTGACCCAGCTGAACACAGAGGAAAATGGGCTAGGGAATTTAATAACTCAAATCCAATTTACCTTGAACTAGGCTGTGGTATGGGTAAATTCATTTCTGAGAATGCACTTAATAATCCTGAAATAAACTTTATAGGAATCGATCTTAAGGATGAAGTTCTTATGAGATCAAAAAGAAATGTTGAAAAAAAACTCATGTATAATGGTGAGGGACCAATTAATGTAAGGCTAGTACCACTAGAGATTGCTTTTATAGAAAAGGTATTTGACAGAGATGAAATTTCAAAAATATACATAAACTTTTGCAATCCCTGGCCTAAGATAAGGCACAATAAGAGAAGGCTTACACATACAATTTTCCTTAACAGGTACAAAACCTTTTTAAAACCCCATTCTCAAATATGGTTTAAAACAGATGACCTTGATTTATTTGAAGCTTCACAGGAATATTTTAAAGAAAGTAATTTCACTATAAAATATTTAACCTATGACCTTCATAAAAGCGACTTTAAGTATAATATTGAAACTGAATATGAATCAAAATTTACTATACTTGGCAAGCCCACAATGTTTTTAATCGCAGAACTGAATTAAATATATATATCCATTATCTAATCACCTCAATTCATGGAATTAAAAAGCATGGGTTGAGGTGATATTTTTTTACACACCCCCCTAAAAATTTTTAACATGACGTAATTACTAGTGAGAGGGGGATAATAATATGAAAAAAGCAGTACTAGCTGCATTAATACTTGTTATGGTGATGACACTCACCTCCTGTGGAAGTAATAAGGAAGAGGTTAATACAAGTATTGCACCTAAAATCAATTCTAATGTAAATGCTGATACTAATAAATCTATTGAAGTCATAGAGGACACTTTGGAATCAGTACAAACTTCGGTTGATTCACTTGAAGATGCCGTTGATATAAATCTAGACAATCTATAAAAACTTTGGAGGGATACTATGAAAAAACTTAATTTGAAACTAATCGCAGCAGCATTAATCACAACAATGTTAATTCCAATGGGATCAGCTAGTGCAGCTGACAGCAGCAAAAAAAACGATAATCAGAAAAAAGCTAAAGTAAGCTATCAGTCTGAAAAGGCTGATGAGGACAAGGATGACCAGGATGAAAATCAATCCAGTAGCAAGTGGGATTGGAAAATTGAAAAAGAAAAGGCTAAAGCTGAGTGGAAGATAGAGAAGGAAAAAGCTATGGCTGAATGGAAGATAGAAAAGGAAGAGTCAAAGGCTGAAGTTAAAAAAACCAAGGAAGAGGCTAAAAAAGCACTTACTGAACAAAAAACAGTTATTAAAGAAAACAATGATAAAACTCAAGAGCTTAGGGAAGATATAATTGATAAAAAGAAAGAAGTAACTGAAGTAATTAGCTACATAAATAAAAACAATATTGTTATTTCAGATGATATATCAAAGCAAATTCAGGACAGGCTTGAAATGATTAAGGGTGATGTTGAAGCTATAAATAGTTCTAAGGGTACAATTGACAATATTTATGTTGATATAAAAGCGAAACTTGAAAATAAGGATGCAAATGGTGTTGGGACAGGAATTGAAAATGTATTGTCCATACAGGAGCAAAGATACCTAAGCCTTCAAAAGCTTAATGATGATCTTCAGGTTCTTTTAACCCTTTTAGAACATGCTAAGGAAACAACCGTACCTGCAACCACAACAACTACTCCAGCTACAGGTACTTCAACTAATGGACAAGCAACCACACCTGCAGCAGGTAGTGAAACAAGTACACAAAACTAAGCTAGGTATATTAAAAAGCCATCAACATTACAGTAAAATAATAAAAATTTCACTGTAATGACACTCATACTTCCAATTTAATAAGAATACCCTAAAAGGTAAAAAGGATTCCTACCCAGGAATCCTTTTTACCTTTTATTATCACTATTTAAAGGAATTCACCAATTCCTCCCTAAGCCAGTTTAGTAACTTAATTGTTGCACTTATTCTGATACCTTGCCTATCTCCATCAAGTCTAAGCTCTTGAGTCATGACCCTGCCCTTTATACACAATCCAATATAAACAAGCCCCACAGGTTTTTTATGAGTTCCTCCCCCTGGACCTGCAATCCCTGTAGTGGATATTCCAATATCAGTTCTGGAAGTTTTTGCTATACCCCAAGCCATTTCACCAGCAGTTTCAGGACTTACTGCTCCAAAATTTTCTAGGGTCTTCCTGCTAACTCCAAGGCGATTCATCTTAGCCTCATTACTGTAAGTTACTGCGCCCTCCATAAACACCTGAGAAATCCCAGGGTAATTAATAAGCCTTGCAGCAACCATGCCTCCTGTACAGGATTCTGCCGTTGATATAGTTAGTTTATTTTTTATCAACAGCTCCCCTATTATATCCTCAATATTAGCGCTATTCATTTCATTTATGTTTTCCTTTTCATCTTTAAATGCTTTATCACTCATTTTAATCATCTCTTTTATAAAATTTTATAATCTCCTGTATATTGTAACATTTCTTCAAAGCGCCAGCCATATAAGATTATGAGATTTCATTTTTTCTTGTGAATGTCTAGTGTAGAAATACGTAACAAATTACTTGTAAACATGGGTACGAATATAGTTATTACGTAGGGGCGAACAGTGTTCGCCCGTGAGGTACCATGACTTTGGACTATGCCTGTATCATAATACGCAATTGCGGGCGAACACTGTTCACCCCTACAACACATAGTAGTTAAAATGTTTCGGTTACCATATAGACGACTTGCACCCATCCTTCCTATTCATCATTTAGCTTAAAAAGAACCCATAACACTATGCAACGAGATCCTATAATACTCCCTTGCCATGGAGGAAATATGTTTTTGATATTTATCTGACAGATATTTGAAATCAGGCCTTGTTGCAGATTCTAATAATGAAGCCTCAACCCTAGCTCCTTCCTTTCTCTTGCTGTTCAAGGCTTTAATAATTCCCTCTGCATTTCTAATTCCTATCCCATGGCCATAGTAATTTTCATCTCCTAGGTCTATTGCATTTTCTCCCTGCCATTGGGGAGTTTTAGTGTCAACATCAGGATTTTTGAAATATCTGCAATCACCAGGTAGATAATCTGTTATATTCTTATAATAATCAACACCTAAGTCCCTGTCATAGTGCCAGTTCATCAATTTAATTTTCGAAAACATTTCATTGAAAAGCTCCTCAGGATAAATATTAGCTACTGCTTTATAATAAATTATAACTATAGCTGTAGCACATTCTGTACCATACTTCAATCCATTACGAAATATATCCTTGATTGCCTCTGATGGTTTTACTCCTTCCTTTAGCTCAAACCCTCCATCATTTGTCCTATTCCAATATTCCTCATTACACATGGTTTGTCTAAAAACTCTAAAAGCCATTCTACTCTTGAAAAGTTCATAGGAAGATTTTATAATATTTACTCTCATTTTCATTTCAAATTTTAATTGTTCGATTGAACTATATTCATACACAACACTACTTGTATTAAGCTTTTCAATAGATTTTCTTTCAATGCTGTTCCCAGTATACTCACTTATAATACTATCCATAGTAATAGGTTCCCCTGAAATTTTAATCATTGTATACTCCTCCCGACCTTGCTATTCTTAGCTGATCTATAATTGGATTTCTCATCCACTCTTCCCACAGCTTCAAATTTTTACGGTGCATGGATAGTGAAAAGCCTGAGAGAAGTCTTCTATTATCTACATCAAGAATCTTAAATTCATCTAGGAGCTCACATTCCTTCTCATTCAGTGCCTTTAGGGTTTCACCTGTGTCTATGGACACCATTTTGCACAAATACTTTGCCTCCAGGTTTATTTCATAGACTATTGGCTTCCTCGTTAATTGAAAGCTTTCTCCTGTGAAGCGAAGAAATATAATGTTCTCTTCAATCCAATTAATAAAGGTCGAATACTTTTCATCACACTCCTTAGTGTACTCATCACCAATTCCAGGTACAAAGCTTAATAGCTTACATGCTAGTTCTACATCCCTTGGTTCTTCTGACTGAAGCTTGTTACCAATAAGAACAAGGCTTTTAGTATCACGGGACTCGAAAAAAGCCCACACTAAATCATGAATAAAAAATCCCCTTTTATTTCGTTTAAAAATCATATCTGTAATAACAGGAAGGACACTCCAATCCCTATATTCCTTTGTCAGCACAGCTGCTGATATGTCCAATAATTCATCAAATTTATCACTGAGCCCATCATCTGGAGCGCCTGTTTCTAATACCCATTTCATTACAGAGTATACTTTTTGCACATGCTTTGGTGACAAGTAAATGCTATTGACTGGTTCATTATACATGGTAGTTTCATTTATTAAATCAATTCCAATTTTATTTCTTATGCTTAGATTCTCAAAAATACTCAATGCATTAATTGTAGGTTGAAGTAAAAATAGGGCTGTGAAGCTTAGGCTCTCCTGGTTAATTAAATCCATTGCCATTTTCAGATTTTTTTTTGATAGTTTGGTATAGTAATCAGTTAATCTGTCCCTTCCATCCACAAATCTTATTTTATCTAGAAGGTTAATTGAACTCGAATTAACTATGTCCATATATTCTCCCTTCAAATTAATAAAAGGTATACTATATTATATTAGTTCATTGGTTTTTGTGATAATGAAGAATTATAAATGCTTTAATAAGGCTAAAAAACATATAACTCATATTATCATTTGAATTCAAAAAAATGAAATAACGCTTTCAACTTTAGTGAAAGCGTTATTCATATGGAATTAGTAATATTCATAATACACAACTAGTGTTGTATTATATTTTTGTTACATTAGAAGCTTGAGCTCCTCTTTCACCTTGAACCACTTCAAACTCAACTCTTTGCCCTTCCTCAAGTGCTTTAAAACCTTCTCCCTGAATCGCTGAGAAGTGTACAAAAACATCCTCTCCCTCATCAGTTGAAATAAACCCATATCCTTTTTCAGCGTTAAACCATTTTACTTTACCTGTTTTCATTGTGAATCCTGGTTTCTAAAATCGTAACATTTCATAGTGTCACAATTTTTCACACTATAAACAATAGTATGGTGGTATCACAGGGTTCAACCACTTAGGTTAATACTTTCGTATTAAAATCTTGCTATCATAGATATGCCTTTATATTGAACAATATAAAGTCCTGCAAGATTAAAGCTGTTAGCTCTCCCTTAATATATAGTGTTTTAGCGTATATCCGACTTTCACTGCGTGTCTTAGCAATATACAATCACTTTATACTAATATGATTTCCTATTTTGTAATATTTATACCACAAAACCAGTTTTACCTCCCTTCTTTTTTCATAATATTATACCAATTTGTTATGATTGTGTTTTAGCTGTTGCTACCTCCTAAAACTGAATTTGTTGTCAAATTACATATTTTATACTCTAATAATCCATCAAATAGCTTACCTTTTGATGAATTGTAAAGATATACATTGATTAAGTAAAACTTTAATTCAGCTTAATAATATTATTATCAATATTTCTATTATAAATACAAATATATTTTTGCATTTATAACATAGTTTTCCTAATAAAAAATTGTTATAAATGCTAATTGTCTTATTTGAAAAAGAGGTACTTCATTTATATTCATGGGGTTATGTGGCTACGGTCGTAAAATTCACCGTTTCTTAAAAGCGGTCTTTTTTCGGAAGTTTCGCTACAAGCGACAGACGCCCTAAGGTCCCTATGACACATCCTTCCTATTCAACGTCATAACCAATGTTAGTATAAAAACTCCAGTAACAACCCCAATTCATGAATCATATTATGTATTGATGTATCAGTTTTTGCTATACATATATAAATTTTAGGAGGCTGTGTTATGTACTATGGAGTGGGATGTCCACCCTGTGTAGGCTACCGAGAGCAAATGAGTGTTTCTGCTCCCAAAAAGTTAATAGATTTAATTCTTGAAGCTATGAAGGACGAGAGATCTGATAGGGCAAAATATAAAATAATGATGGATATGGCTCGTGATCCAAAGGTAAAAAGACAAATAAATTTTGCATATGAAGATGAGGGGAAGCATTATAAAATGTTCCAACAGATTCTATTTAAGCTTACAGGAAAAATGACTGAGGTACCTGTTCCCGATGTTAAAAGGCCAGTAAGTTTGTTAGAAGGGGTTGAAAGCAGTATTGATGGAGAGCTTGAAGCAGTTGAACTCTACAGGGATATACTTGCCATGCTTCCAAACAAACAAATGAGAGATATGCTGTATGAGATAATAACAGATGAGCAGGAACATGCAGTTAGATTCACATATTTATATTCGGTTCTTAAGTAAAACTTATTTCGTTCTGCAAAGCATTAGGCAGCCCGAATTAAAATTATTAAAAGCTTTCAGAGTTCATGTATTTCAAATTAATTACTCAATAAGCACTACCAAGATCAAGAGTTTCTACAAGTAACTTTTTATGAGAATACAGTTATTTAAAATACCTTACAAGGTAAATAAAAGACTGAGATATTAAAAAATCCTACAATATCTCAGCCTTTTGTCTTTATAAAGATCATTTTTTTCATCTCGAGTAATGCAATTTTAATTCTAATTATTTTAATACATCCTTTATAACTCTAAGTGCATTCTTATAAAATATCTTTTCTATCTCATCATCAGTAAACCCATTATTCTGCAGTCCAGATATAAGCTTACTAATCTGACCCATATTTTCAATTTCCAGCTGCTGGTTTATTCCATCATAATCAGTACCAATGGAAATAACATCTATGCCTCCAACATTTCTAATATGTCTAATATGATTAACCATTTCTTCAACTGTGCTAATATCCCTGTTACCAAGAAATTCTCTTTCAAAGTTGATTCCCATTACTCCGCCCTTATTGCTAAGTACCTTAATCATATCCTCAGATAAATTCCTTGTATGTGGACATAATTCACGAGCATTTGAATGTGAGGCAACAAATGGTTTAGTTGATAATCTTGCAACATCATGAAATCCCCCATCAGATAGGTGGGATACATCTATCAGCATTCCAAGTTTATTCATTTCATGGACTACCTCCTCACCAAAGGCTGTAAGTCCTGCATTCATATGCTCTGGCATACAGCTTGGATAGCCTATTTCATTTGGATAGTTCCAGGTTAGGGTTATTAGCCTCACTCCAAGTCTATAAAAATTTCTAAGGTTTTGCAGTTTCCCCTTTATTGCTCCACCCTCTTCGATTGTTATAATGGCTGACAGCTTTCCAATTCTATCGTTTTCCATTACCTCATCATAATTTCTAGCTAATGCAATATCCTCTTTATTCTTATCAATTTCTATGTATAGCCTGTCTATCATATCCAGGCACTTTTCCATTGGATCATATTCACCCTTTAAATATATAAACATTGCAAAAAACTGTGCTAAAGAATTGGCCTTCCTTAATTTTTCAATATCAATATTTAAATTATTCTTTCTTAGTTCGATAGGTTCCTTTGCTCCTTCAAGCTTTAAAATGGTATCACAATGTAAGTCAACAATTCTCATAATTCATCCCCCTATATATTATATTTTATTGAAGTACATTTCTTAGTTTATTCCTTATAACCTAAATATTCAAAGTTTCTTATTATTATTCCTTTTCCTCTCCAACTAAAAGCTCTATCTCCATACTTCCTCTTGAATTCCTTATTGGACATACTATTAATCTCATCATAATTCAACTTATATATTAGATCTATTTTAAACTCTTCCATTTTCGTGTGCTCTATTTTCTTATTATGTGGACATACATCCTGGCATATATCACAACCAAAAACCATGTGATTTTTATTTAATATTCTTATTTCCTCTTTCCTAAGCTCACCTTTTTTTTGTGTTATATAGGATATGCACCTATTTGGATTTATATTGAAATCTCCAAGAATAGCATTCCCTGGACATCTTTTGACACATTCTCCACACCTTATACATGTTTTATCCATAGAATTGTCAGGCTCAAAGCCATGGTTACACAGGATATATCCTATAAAGAAATAAGAACCATATTCTTTTGTTATCATATGGCTGTTAATACCATAAAATCCAAGTCCAGCAATATTAACAAGGTATCTATCTACAAGTGGTCCTGAATCCACAAAAGCCTTATACTCAAAGCCTTGGATTTCACTTTTTAAGAATTCCCCAATACTCTCCAGCTTTTCTCTGGCAACAATATGATAGTCTTTGGGGTATGTATATTTAGATATATTTGTATCTTCAACCCTTCCAGTAAAATAAGGAAATAGACATACAATTATAGATTTAACCCCCTCCATTGTAAGTGAAGGGTCTATCCTTCTCTCTAGTTCCCTTTCCTCAAAGCTTGTATAATGTCCTTTTTCTATTCTATTCCTTAATATTTTCTCAAGGTCATAATATGGTCCTATATGTGCAATACCCGCATTTTCTATCCCTATTTCATTACAAAATTCAAGCAGTCTTTGCTTCATTAGAACCTCAACCTTTCATTTTTAGTCCTAAAGGTGACAGCCACATCAGATATCACATTTTATGTTATATTGCATCTGGGATTGATATATCCTTATAGCTTAAAGTATCACCTTTTTTTACGATATTGTTCAATAACCTTTACCACGCCTTCAACGCCATTTCCAATTGAGCTTGAATTCATTGTTCTGATATATGTTTCTTTATTATTATAAACATCATTAATATTATCAAGTAGAGACCTGGTGTTTAGGTTCTCTTCCTCTAAAACCTCACTATAGCCCTGTTTTTTAAAGGAATTAGCATTTAATATCTGGTCTCCTCTACTTGCCTTCTTAGACAATGGAATAAGTAAATTAGGCTTTTTTAGGGCTAGGAGTTCAAAAATAACAGTTGCTCCTGCCCTTGATACAACAACATCAGCCATTGCAAATATATGTGGCTGTTCCTCATTAACATATTCAAACTGCTTATAGCCCTGAATATTGCTTAATTCCTTATCCAAATTTCCCTTTCCACATATATGACAAACCTGATACTTATTTAGAAGTATCTTTAAAGATGCTCTTATTATTGTGTTTAAAACACCTGAACCCTGACTTCCACCGATGACCATAATTACAGGTTTCTTGTCACTAAAACCACAAAGCTTTATTCCCTCTGCTGCATTGCCGGTAAAAAGCTTCTCCCTTACCGGAATTCCAGTAAGTGTCCCCTTCCCTTGAGGCAGGTACTTTTCAGTTTCTGGAAATGTAAAGCATATTCTCTTTGCAAAGGGAATTGACAGTTTGTTTGCAAGTCCTGGAGTATAGTCAGACTCATGTACTACTGCAGGAATTCTGTTTATCCATGCAGCCCATACAACAGGACAGGACACAAAGCCTCCCTTGCTGAAAACAATATCTGGCTTTACCTTTCTTATGACTCCTATAGAATCTGTAAAACCCCTCATAACCTTAAATACATCTGTTAAATTTTTTAAATCTATGTATCTTCTGAGCTTACCTGCACTTACAGCATGGTATGCTATTCCCTCATTCTCTATTAACTGCTTTTCTATGCCATCAATTGTTCCTGCATAATGTATTTCATATCCCATTTTTTTAAGCTTTGAAAGCATGGCTATATTAGGTGTTACATGTCCAGCAGTACCCCCACCTGTCATTAATATCTTTTTCATATTTTCACTCCCCAGATAATTTTCAATATTTATGTGTAAAGCTTCAATAAATTATATTCTATTTATGTATACTTTATTTATCTCAAACCAAGTGCTGACGCAATTATTATACTCCTTATAAGACTTTTGTGAAAGTCTAAATAAGGCCTATACAGTTTGTTTATAATCAACTGAATAGGCCAAGAATAATTGTTTTAATGTTCTACCTCAAATATCCACATTCTATATGTAGTGGCAGGCTTCCACGCCTGCCTAGGTTTAACCCAGGCAGGCGTGGAAGCCTGCCACTACATATACTTGAACTTACATCGCTAAATGATGTGAAAATTACTCACTCCTGTCTCTTTTTTTACTATGCTTATGTCTATTAATGGACAGTCCACCAAATCCGCTTATGACAGCCATATAAAATCCGAAGTCATACCACCAGCCTGTGTTGTTAATCTCGTAAACTCTAATACCTGGGTCAAAAATTCCAATTATCAATGAAATAGGAGAAACCCATCCATGCCATATTCCCCAGAAAAACCCTGCAGGATCACTTGTTGTGTAAGTCCCGTCCCCAGGTACACAGCCTGTTAATGCAAATGTAAATAGGAGAGCAAGTACTAAAATAGCAATTTTCTTGGACTTAATTTTCATAATAATCCCCCTTAAACTTATTAATGAAATTGTTTGCACACATTAGGTGCCAAGTTTTTCAAATTAACTCCCACGCCAGTATGCTGGCACAAAAAAGGATAAAAGTTGGACTCTGTCATGCTGAACGCAGTGAAGAATCTTGCCCATGAATCACAAAAGATCCGACCCTCCGCTCAGGATGACACTGCCTCAGGCAGTCACTTTCAAGTTAACTACCACGCGGTTGCACCCCACAAAAAATCATGAAACTTGTAGGCGCGAACAGTGTTCGCCCGTGGCGTACCAACAATCCGGCTCAGCCTTTAATTGATTATGCCCAAATCGGGCGAACACTGTTCGCCCCTACAGTAGGCTGAATTTGGGGAATTTCATATTAATTAGTAAATCCATATAACACTGTTCAATAAAAAAATATGGACCATATATAGATAATAACATTTTCTCCCTCTACTATCTATATATGGCCCATTTTATTTATATATATCTATTTTAATCAGTAAAGCACTTTTACTTAATTGAATGAACTCCACAGCTCCCCATCAGTATCGATAATGTCCATTATATCTTGATAGGGTATTTCAAATTCAGGAAATCCAGCTGCATATGATGCAATTTCATAGGGAGCAAAATAAATATATAGAGAATCCTTTGTTATTATAAATGTCTGTTCCTCATTTATCCCCCGGAAAGCTTCTGGGAAGTAGTCATCTGGTCTAGTGTTAATTTTATTTTTTATTATGTTATCAATTCTTTCCTTATAATCCATATCAGACTTAAATAAATCCTTCAGGGAGTATAATTTACCTGATTTTAAGTTTATATGACTATAGCTTTTAATTGGCATCCCATGGATTGCTCCAAATGGATAATTGTATCCTGTCTTTTCAATATTAAGCAAGTCCTTATTATAGTATTTTATTGTGAAATCAGTTTGAAAATTATAATCAAGGTCATCTTCTGTCCTTATGCTATAAAACTCTCCAAATACAAAACTCTCTTTAAGCTTACTGTTTATCTCCTCCTGAATGTTTTTATCACTTAGCCCTAGGATTTCTGGGTAGTAAATTAATACATTTCTATTAGGTCTGAATTTAATCTCATTAATGCTTATTTCCTGGGCAATGTTATAATTGCTACTTGCCCTCCATAATACTTCACCCTGTTTATCCATATAGTATAATCCATCATCAATACTGGCTTTAATAACATCCTCAAAGAAAACAAGTTCACCAATTCCCTCAACACCTTTAATAATGTCGGATTTTTTCCCTTCATTAGTTATAAAAAATGTAGAAACTCTATCATTAGCTGAGGCCAATCCATCTTTAAAGTTACTTACTCCATAGTATATGAAATCTGTTAAAATCTCTCCATTACTGTTTGCAATGGCATATTTTGAACCACTATAGGTCCAATCACTGTCTAATGGAATTCCTAATGCAAACATTCCCTCTCCTAAATCCTTAATTTCATTATACTCAGGTTTTATTATATACTCACCCTTATTATTGATTAGGCCATACTTAGCATCTGGCTTCTCATTATTCATGCTTACAATAGCCATTCCATTTTTAAATGCATCTGCATAATCAAAGGAAGGTGGAATTATAACCTCTCCATTCTCATCTATGTATCCTACTTTATCCTCGCTTTTCTCTCTAAAAGTAATAAGTCCTTCACCCATAGAGGCAACATAGTAATACTTGAGGGAGGTAAGTGTTTTCCCAGTCTTATCAATAAGTTCGTAGTTGCCTTCTCCAAGCTTTACAACAGCCTTGCCATTAATAAAATTTTCTGCATTTTCATATTTTGGTTGGATGATAATTTTCCCCAGCTTATCAATATACCCATATAGATATTTTCCATCAGTACTCTCTTGGGAGAAAAGAGCTATGCCATCCCTAAAGCTCCCTATAAAGCTGTTTGCCTCAAAAATGATCTGTCCCTTCTCATTTATTGCCTTAAAACCAGATTCATTATCAGCAATGGCGATTCCCTCTGAAAAAGGATATATATAATCAAATTTTTCCTGGATAATAAGCTTTCCATCCCTATCAATAATTCCAAGCTTATCATTGTCCCATACAAGTGCAAGTCCATTGTCCTCAAAATCCTCTGTTTTTGTAAAGGTGGGCATGATTACAAAGACTCCCTCTCTATTTATATAACCCCATTTTTCTTGGCTATTCTCATAAATAGACGCTGGAAACAGATTTATGCTATTATCTTCATTGGAAACAGCTCTGTCTTTTATTCTACAGGAGGGCAGTATAATTGCAATTAAGCATGTCACAATTAAAATGATAAGCCTATTTGTTTTTCTCACCCAGTTCACTCCTTCTTACCCTACTTTAATAATTAAAGATCTTAATCTGTTAAAATTTCAATCCCGTCCTTAGTAACACATATGGTGTGTTCCCACTGGGCAGACAAGCCCCCATCCTTTGTTACAACAGTCCATCCATCATCTAAGAAGTTACATTCATAGCTTCCTTCATTTATCATTGGTTCAATTGTAAACACCATTCCTGGAATCATAATAAGACCCTTTTCATTTTTTCTATAATGATCTACCTGAGGCTCTTCATGAAACTCAATTCCTACCCCATGACCACATAAGTCCCTAACAACAGAAAAACCATTTTTATTAGCATAATCCCCTATAACATTCCCTATGGAATTCATATCTTTATAAGGTTTTACTTCTCCAATTCCAAGATATAGACATTCCTTTGCAACATTCACAAGCTTAACTGCCTTTTCAGATGCATTTCCTATAATAAACATTCTGCTGGCATCTGAATAATATCCATCAAGTATTGTGGTTACATCTATATTTATAATGTCTCCATCCTTCAATATTTCATGGTCATTAGGAATACCATGACATATTACATTGTTAATAGAGGTACAAACACTTTTAGTAAATCCCTCATAGTTCAAAGGTGCTGGAATTCCTCCATTTTGAATTGTATATTCATGTACCCAGCTATTGATTTCATTTGTGGATACTCCAGCCTTTATTCTTTCCTCAACCATATCCAATATATGTTTAGTGAGCTTGCCACTCGTTCTAATTCCCTCAATCTGTTCCTCAGTTTTAAAAACATCCCTGGATGGTGCAAAATATCCCTGATCCTCCAGTTCATTAAGCATTTCATCCTCTTCTAAATGACAGTGTTTATATTTTTTACCGCTACCACACCAACATAAATAATTTCTTGATAATTTTGTCATATCCATCTCTCCTGACATTTTTTAGTCTTTCCTTTATTATAACCCTTTTGAAATTATTTGTTAAAGTATATATAAATTTTATTAAAA
>JARDZI010000217.1 GCA_029240935.1 Clostridiales bacterium | reverse complement strand
TATAGTAATAGAATACTTTGAACACAAATTTGGGAAAAAATTTGATGATAAGATTAAAAATGCAGGGAAATTGGGCCCCCTGATAGGTGCAACTCTAGGAATTATACCACAATGTGGATTTTCTGTAATGTCAGTTGCTTTTTATGGTCAGGGATATATAACACTTGGAACATTGATTGCTGTTTTTATTTCAACCTCTGATGAAGCTCTGCCTATATTAATATCAACACCAGGAGCAGCAGGTAGGATTATTCCCTTTATTGCAGCAAAGTTTTTGTTTGCAATACTTTGGGGATATGTAATAGATTTTACTATTTCGAGAAGAAAGCAAAAAATAAATAAAGAAGTACAAGAGGTTAAGACTGAAAATTATGATGATGAATGTGTAGATAAGCCATTAAACCTAATGAACATAAGCTATCACTCCCTAAGAAGAACTATTAAAATTGCTGCATATGTTTTTGTGGTTAATCTAGCTATTACGCTGATTCTTGAGCAAACTGCAATTCAAACCTTTAATGGAGTAGCTCAGGGTAGTGGATTAATACAAATTGTTATTGCATCCATAATAGGATTAATACCTAATTGTGCTGTTTCAATAGGTTTTGTACAGTTCTATCTAGCTGGTGCTATTGGCTTTCCTGCTTTAATAGCTGGTCTTTCCTCTAATGCAGGATTAGCATTGCTTATATTATTTAAAGAGGAGAAAAATAAGAGAACAGCTGTGAATATTACCCTCATTCTTGTAGCAACAAGCATTATAACAGGTGTAATATTAAGTTTAATATAATAAAAAAATAGTTATTAGGACTTTATTCTAATAACTATTTTTTATCCCTTAATTTAATTGCATAATCAACTGCATCCTGTAGTACAGGCATACAGCACTTACCAGATGGATTTTGGGATCTGCATCTTCCAACAGTTCCAGCGGAGGTGTTCTCCATTATGTCTTTTAAATCTTTTGAGGTTCTATTCACTACTATTTCATTAATTATGTCTTGAAGGGTAACATTGCTGCAGTAGCATATTATGGGATTGTGCTGATTCTTAAGCCATACAGGCAGCTTTAAATCCCTTTGAAAAAATATTTCATCAGTATCCCTATTAAAATATACAATATCACAATCGGGGTTTCTGCAAAAACCATAGGCAGCCGACTTTAATCTTTTTCTAAAATGATCTACTATTTGATTTTCTACTGTGGTCATTGAAACATGGTCACCATTTCTTTTACATAAAGGACAAATGTTTTGCTCCATCCGTCAAACCTCCTGTTAGGTTAAGTTTATTATGAAACCATTACAATTCTAGTGTTTTATAATTATGTATATTATCAATTATACAATTAAAATTGCATATGAGAAAGAGGTATTAAAAAAAATGAAAAATTATCAATTATCCTCTTTTGTTGATTAATTTATTACATAATAGTATAATGATGTTGAAGCTAAAACAATTTAATATAAGTTTAGGTGCTTTATAGTTAAAAGGGAAAGCGGTTTAAATCCGCTGCAGCCCCCGCTACTGTGAGTGGGAACGAAACCTGATTTAGCCACTTTAGATGAAGTTTCATCTATGGGAAGGCCAGGTAAGTAGGATGATCCACGAGCCAGGAGACCTGCCTATACTTTAATGTCAATACCTTCGGAGGGAAGGGGAAAGCTTTACATGGATAAAGAAAGCCCTTTTGGGGCTTTTTATTTTTCCCTCCTAATATGAATGTAAAGTAGGTGTATACGTGAAAAAATATGTTGCTTTTCTAATCATAATCATTATGGTAATTATGGTTGGGTGTCATAGTAAAAGCATCTCCCAAAATGAAAGTACAATAGGCTCTGTTCAAACAGGTAGTAATACTGGTGAAAATACTGCAGACCCGGATGAGACATCTGATAGTAATACTACAGAGACTGATAATAAGAATTCAGAAGGTACTTCCAGTAGCAGTAATCAAACCAATAGTACTACTACAGCAAACAATACTGAAAAAGGTGAGGATAAAAAAGCCCAGACATCAAACACACAGACAGCTGTAAAGCCATCGGTGGAAAAAGAGAAACCTGAAACAGGTTGGTTTACCTTATTTATATCTAAAAATAGAGGTACAGAAGAAATACTAAGGAAAAAGGTCCAGATTGAGGAAAGTAAATCCCTATTGGATTATCTTAGAGATAATGTAACTGTTAAGGATGATGGAGGTTTTATTAAATCCATTGAAGGCTTTGAAGCCATAACCTCAATGAAATTAACAACAGAGCAAAAGAATGCTGGAATAATGGGAGTTGATTGGTTCCTATTTCAGAATGAAATAAAGACCAAAAGTGGAGCAAATGATATTGTTCCAAAGGATGGAGATACAATAAATCTAGATTACAAAGAATGGACATATCAAGATCTAGCACCATAATGGAGGGGAAAAAATGAAAAAGTTAATAAGTATTTTTATATCAATAATATTAGTTTTATCAGTTTTTACAGGATGTGCAAAGGATAAGGCTGTTGATGAACAATCAGCAACTAATAACGCTGAAAATATAACTTCATCTAATAAAACAACTAAAGAGGCAACGAGTGAAAATACTGAAACTTCAGTAAAGGAAGAACAAAGCTCAACTGATCAGAATACAAATACACAGAGTACAACTACTGATACTTCAAAAACTAATACTTCATCAAGTTCAAACAACAGCAGTAAGCCTGCTGAAAAACCTACAAATACAGTTAAACCAACTCCTGCATCTACAAACAGTGTAAATCTTGATGATGTATTAAATAAAGCTGTGTTCTACCTGGAAAAAAATGCGGCAGCAAAGGATTATAAAATATCAGACTGGGATGCAATTGGGTTAAAAATTTTAGGCCAACAGCTAGATTCAAAATATATTATGAACAAGGGTGAGACCCTAGGAAAAGAAATAGATAATTATTATATGACAGACTATGCAAGAACTATACTTGGTGTAATAGTTGCAGGCTATGACCCAAGAAATTTTCAGGGAATCGATTTGGTTAGTGTAATCAAGAACTCTGTAACAGAGGATGGAAAATTCAAGGATACCATTAAGGGTGGAGAGGATCTTGTAAACTGTCATGTTTGGAGTATGATTGCCCTTGAAGCATCTGGTACAGACTATGATAGAGAAAAGGCACTTAAATATCTTGAAGGTAAGCAAAACAAGGATGGAGGCTTTTATATATTTGCTCCATACCCAGATAGTGATGCAGATTTTACAGCCATGTCAGTACTAGCACTAACAATGGCTGGCAGGGATTCTAAGTCACCTGCTGTTTCAAATGCATTAAATTATCTAAAGGGTAAGCTTGCAGATATGGAAAAGGATCCAACTCTTCAAACTGCTGAAACTCTTTCTGTTATACTAGAGGCAATTGTTGCAGCAGGTGATGACGTAAAGAGTTATAAAATTAATGGTAAGAATATAGCTGATGAATTGTTAACCTTTAGAGAGGCAGATGGAGGATTTAAGCATCTTAAAACCGGTTCTGTTAATGAAATTGCATCAAGGCAGGTGGTTACTGCACTTGGTTTCTATAAAAACAATAAAAACATGTATAAGGAACTAAAATTTGAAAAAGGTAATTTCTATGCAGGGGAAAACAAGGAGTTACCAGCTGTAAAAATTCATAATGCCTACTATGATGTTAAATCTGGAACAGCAGAGTTTAAAGCCTTAGTAGAAAACCTTGATGAGGTAAGCATTGAAATCCTAAGTGGAAAGGATTCCTATAGGGATATATTAAAGCCTGTGAATGGAATTGCTCAATTATCAAAGCAATTACCAGACTCGGAATATGACATTATCATAAAGGGTACCAGAGAAGGTAATGTGGTATATTTATATAGCACTAAGCTTGAAAAAGTAAATGAAAAGATCACAGCTTCAGTTAGAATTGAGAGTTATGATAAAAATGTATTATATAATAAGGATGTAACAACAGGTAACGTAAAAGTGTTTGACTATGATGGAGCATCATATACCCAGGGAAAGGTAACCGTATATTCATTTGTAATGAAAGCCTTAAATAGCATGGGAATAAAGTCAAATGTCAGCTACAGCTATGGTGCACCATTTATAGCCTCCATTAATGATATTGCAGGTGGAAAGTTTGGCGGATGGGATGGATGGATGTATTTTGTAAATGGAGTTGACCCAGGTGTTGGAATGACAGACCTTGAGGTTAAAGCTGGAGATGAAATACTGGTATACTATGGAGACTGGGGTATAAAACCACTTGAAATTACCCTTCCAGGAACAGCCTCAAAGGTCCAAACCATTGAGGTTAGCGTAAAAGCTGATGGCAAGGGTGTGGCTGCAGATGTTTGGGTAAATGGAAAGAAGTATATAACAGATGCAAATGGAATCCTAACCCTAACTATAGATGAAGTTGGAAGCCTTGAAGTCTATGCTGAGAAATTGGATGAAAAGGGTAAACCCATGTATGTAAGAAGTGTGAAGAAAGTTATTGTTGTAAAATAATATGTAGGACTATTTCACAATAACCACCAGTAGTTGTACTATGCAAAAAAATAATGAAACTTGTAGGGGCGAACAGTGTTCGCCCGAGAGCACTATGAGTTTAGGCTATCCCTGCATCATGGTGCGTAAAACGGGCGAACACTGTTCGCCCCTACGATTAGGCTGAATGTGGGGAGTTTCATACTAAACCTAAGGAGAATAAAGATGCTAATCTATAAAAAAAGAGATACCCTCCTTCAACAGCTCCACCCACTAACAGGAGTGCTGCTTATAATTATATATACAGCTGGAGTTTTAATTATTAAAAATCCACTATATGTATTGCTTATAATTTTTTCCTTAATTGGGCTATCCCTTGTTGATGGAAGCTTTGTTGAAATTAAAGGGTACTTAAGAATAATTTTACCCATAACTTTTTTAATTGTTATGTTCAATACACTTTTTAATCATAATGGTAATACGGTTATTTTGGCAATTAATCATATACCTATTATAGGAAGCCTAAGAATTACGCTTGAGGCTTTGTTATATGGGATTGTTCAGTCTATAAAGTTAACTGGAATTACATTAATATTTGGGTTTGGTAATCTTGTACTTCATCCTGATAGAACCTTTAGCTTTTTCTCTAAATACATTGGCAGCTCAGCTCTTCTTATGAATCTGACCCTTAGGCTTTTTCCTACAATTTTGAAATCATTTTATAATATTATAGAAATAGAAAAGCTCAGGGGAAACAAAATATTTGAAAAGAGTTTAAAAAAGAGCATAAAAAATCAGAGCAACATCCTCAATATTCTTTTTCAGAGTTGCCTGGAGGATGCTGCAGATATGGCTGAGTCCATGTATTCCAGAGGATATGGACTTGGGAAAAGAAGTGTATATTTTTTTGAGAAATTTTCAGGTTTTGATAAACTGTTTAATACTATATTTGCATTGATTCTCTTTGTTTTCTCATTTGTTCAATACAATGGATATAATGAAATGGAGTTTTATCCTATATTCACAAATCCATTTACTTTTACAGCAGCTATAGGATTTGTGTTTTGCTCATTGTTTTATTTACCTGTGATCATCAACTGGGGGTGGAAATTTTGGAAATAATAGGGGCCGAAAGTGCAAGCTACTGGTATCCAGAGAAGAATGAGCCTGCCTTAGATAATATTAATTTAAGCATTAATGAAGGTGAATTTGTATTGGTAGTTGGACCCTCAGGTTGTGGGAAATCTACACTTTTAAGGATGCTTAATAGAATAGTTCCTGATTATTATGGGGGAAAGCTTAAAGGGTCTGTGTTATTAAACAATAAAAACATAAGAGAATATAACAAAAAGGATATAATAGAAAAGGTTGGGATGGTGTATCAGCATCCTGAGAAACAAATTGTTATGCAGGATGTGGAAAGAGAGATAGCCTTTGGACTAGAGAATTTGAACACTCCATTAAATAAAATGAAAAGAAATGTGGCAGAGGTCATTTCCTTCCTTAACCTTGGACATATTAAAGATAAATCCACCCAGGAAATATCTGGAGGAGAAAAGCAGAGAATAGCAATTGCCTCTGTTATGGCAATGGATCCTGATATTATGTTGTTTGATGAACCTACCTCACAGCTTGATCCAATAGCATCAGAGGAGGTGCTGTCATTTATAAAAAGACTTAACAGGGATACTGGAAAGACAATTGTGCTGGTGGAACAGAGGCTTGATAGATGCTTTGATA